>VBQB01000070.1 GCA_005887855.1 Verrucomicrobiota bacterium
CAGTCGGCTCATCTATCCACGTGGTGAAGAAGCTGCCGCGCGTACCGCTGGTGGGGCCGGAATCGCATACACACTCTCAACTCTCTCAGGTTGCTGCCTGGAGGATGTCGCAGCCGCGTCGAAGGGACCAGTTTGGTATCAGCTTTACCTTCTTGGCGGTCGTGACTGCGCGCTGTCGGCCATCGAACGCGCGCGAACCGCCGGCTTTTCTGCGCTTGTCGTCACGATCGATACTCCAGTGGCCGGTCTGCGAGAACGCGATCTTCGAAACGGCGTCAAGGAGCTGCTGACCCGCAAACTTGGACCGATGCTGCCATTTGTGAATCAGTTCCTGACAAAACCTCGCTGGCTGGCGGGTTTCGTCGCGGATGGCGGGCTGATGAAATTCCCGAACGTCGTTGTTCCTGGAGAAGGGCCGATGTTGTACGCAGATGTTGGCACTGCTCTGGAGCAGTCCATGGTGAGCTGGCCGGACCTACGTTGGATTCGCGAGGCTTGGAGGGGCCCCATCGTCATCAAAGGCGTTCACACCGGAGACGATGCCCGCCGCGCGGTTGATGCGGGAGCGAACGCGCTGGTTGTGTCTAACCACGGCGGCCGGCAACTTGACGGCGTCGCGCCGACGCTACGCGTGCTGCCTGAAGTTTTGGCCAGTGTGGGCGATCGGATCGAGGTCCTGCTGGATGGTGGAATCCGCCGCGGCAGCGACATTGCGAAGGCGCTGTGTCTCGGCGCCCGGGCTGTATTGGCCGGACGCGCTTACGCGTACGGACTCGGCGCCGCCGGTGGCGCGGGTGTTGCGCGATCAATCGAGATCCTGCGTACCGATCTCATTCGTACTCTCAAGCTGCTCGGCTGCCCGTCGACTGCCGAGCTGGACCGATCGTACGTAGATGTGCCAGCGGATTGGCTTGCGACGACAGTCGCGTGAGCGCCAAACGCGCATAACAAGTTCTTTAGGTGCTCCGGCCTGAAGCGAGTCGCCACATCCAGATGCTGAGTCCGCCGGCGATGATAAGCGCTACTACGCTCACCCACATCGGAGCGTGATGAGTTCCGACAATCACTCGGGCATGATTGATCAGCCGCACGACGTGGCCGAGCGCAAAAAGCGCAAAAACTACACTCGCTACGCGCAGTCCAGTTGTTTGGGAGTTCATGCTCGTATCCTTCCTATTGTGGTGAGGCTTGTCAGTAAAAATCCGGAACGTTCCAAGTCGTAGCGTTGTAGCCGCTTCGCTGTGCGAAGCGTGATGCCGCGCACAGCACGGCGGCTGCAAGGTCGCAGATAGAGTGGACGAGACGGAACATGGTTCCCTCCCACACAAGCTCAGGCATCAATCAGCTACGCGATCGTCGCTCCGCTCCTCCGCAAAGATGCGGCTTGCACGAGGATCCCGATGACCACGAGGCCGATAAAAACAATGATTGATCCTGATTGTGGCAAGACGATTGCGCTTTGATAAACAATTAGGTGCGCTCCAATGAGCGAGGATACAGCAATGAGCGCCCAATCAAATAAAACGAGCAGGAGAACTGCGCCAATAATTCCTCCAATCACAAAGATGATCGTAGAGTGCTCTGCATATTGAACAAAAAATGCAGCTGCGATTGCGCCCGCGAGCTTGCCGCCCGCGAGAAAGCCCAGCACAGCAATCGCAATCTTTTGAAGGAATAGCGCGAGCAGTGCGCCGATCAAGCCAAGGACGAGCGCGACCGTTAGCGCCAGCAGCGGCGAAGGTTCCTGAACCAGATGCGGCGCAATTTCCACTCCCGCTGCAAATCCGACTGCGGCCACGCACAGCCAGAACAGTTTGCGCCCGAAAAACAGGATCACGGCACCGATCAGCGCGCCAACAATCGGGACAGAAAATTGCATCGGCAGAAAAGGATTTTGGGTAGCTAGAGATTCAGAGAGATGTTCACCAATTCGCAAAAGAGTCGCGGTCAGCATGGCCGGATCCGGGTTTCATCTACGTTGTCCATGGGAAAAAAACAATACTGCAATGATTAGCATTGAGTTCTCTTTGGCTTTGAATTCGGCGAGTTGCCTTAAAAGATCGACATGTTCAGCCGCTTCATGGTTGGCCGAATGCTCATTTCCTTTGGTCGGCCCGGGCTATCAATGCATTCGACGGCATGTTCGGATCGAGGGCCTTGCGCGCACTTTCGACGCCGGCAATGGGCAGGGTGGTGGGATCGAGCAACCCGAGTTGAACCAGCGCGGAAGCCTGATCCCAGTAAATGTGCTCGTGGGCCAGCTTGCCTTCCCTGAATCGAACGATGGCCACCAGTGGCACTTCAACCCGCTTCCCCGTAGGAGCAAGACCCGGCAGCATCCAGTCCATCCGAATGGTATGCGTGAACTTGAATACCATTTCATCCACTACTTGATCATTGCCGATGGTTCGCGAGATGGACGTCATTTCCGTATCGGGCGGCATCTGGGGAATGAAACGCTCAGAGTAAAACTTGCGCAGCTCGTCCCGGCCGACACCCCCGGTCAACACTGGGATATGGTTCACGTAGGCGTCCTCAACCATGGTGGCGAGCGTGTCCTCGGTGTTATGGGTTACAAACTCATGTCGCACATGCTCCTCCCAGAGCTGGCCAAGAGTTTCTTGAGCAGGTGTGAGGTTTGTGTCTGACTCTGATTTCTCTTGTTCTTTCATGATTCGCTTCTATTAGAACGTCATCTTTTCTCTCGACCATATAAATGGATGGATAGGGATAGAAGCAACACTCAGAGCATGCGCTCGGCTCTGAAAGCCGCGCTATGGCGCTGGTGGCCGAAATTCTGTCGAGCGACGAACAGGGTTGTTTATTCAATTTAGGAACCCTGTAGTCATCGTCTTTAGGGTTGATGCAATCGCTTCGCAGAGCGAGGCCGCAACAATTGTTATTTCTCAAAAAGCATGATCAAAGCGCCGACTGTGCAGAGCAAGACACCCATCAAGCCGAGTTCGTATTTTTCGAGCCGTCCGAGATTGATTCGCCGCATGCCGGCCAGAGTGAGCCAGGTAAACACGACCATGCCGGCGACAGTCGCGACGGAAAGAATGGCAGTAAGCAACGCAAACCCCATCCAGCCATAGCGAATTCCGTAAACATAAAATGGGACGAAACTTTCACACGGGGAGAAAGTCAGCAGAGCCAGCAAACTTGTGATCGCAACGCGGTCGGAAACTGGGGACGACGCGACGTCGATGGAGGTCATTTGTGCGGGATCGTCCTGATTATTATCAAGTGGATGATGCGCTGCGTGAACGCGGGGGTCCTCGCCAAAGACGCGGCTGTGCCCATGAACTTTGCCAATCATTTGCCGATACAAATAAAATAGGCCGAAGAGCAGGAGCGCTCCCCCAGCGATCAGAGGGAACCAGTTTCCGATCCTTTCGTGCAACGCGAATCCGAACAAAGTGAGAAGCAAACCCAAAAGTGCGGTGAATGCCACATGCCCGCTCCCTGCAAGCGCGGTGATCCCGAGCGCTTTCGCATGATTCCATCGTTGCGCGCGCGCCGTCAGCACGAACGGCAGCCAGTGCGTCGGGATCGCTGCGTGAAAAAATGCGACGGTAAATCCGGTGATCGCGATCGTCGTGAAAACAGCTTCATTCACACTAGGAGAAATGTGAGAGGAGCTTAAGTGTTCCGCCGCTTCTCACAAAGATTATCGGGCTGGTGGGATTTGAACCCACGGCCTCTGCGTCCCGAACGCAGCGCTCTACCAAGCTGAGCCACAGCCCGAACTGAATCGACAAATCTTGCCCGCCAACGCGACGCGCGTCCCTACTTCGCGTATTTCGCGGCATCTGGCAAGCGCGCATACGAATCCTCAAAGTCTTCAAATAAAATCTGTGAGCTGATGCTCGCTGATCGCGTTTGGAAAGTGGCCGGACGGCGATCAGGGTACGAGACAGCGCGTTTAGCACACGCACGGTAATCGCCGTTGCTCGTGAAGATGAAGGGCCATCCGGGTGCTTGAAAGACAGATTATGTCCAGATTAGGAATTGGGTTCTGCCGCGCCACTCTCGGGATCAAACATCTAACGGCCAGGTTTCAGCCGCAGCGGTTCATGATCGCACCCGCTGCCGTCGGCGACAGCGCTACTTGTCCCCGTCGACCGTGCCTGTTTGTTCGCCGTTGTAGGCCGAAGGAAAGCAAACCGGCTTCTCTTGCTTCACCGTCGTCTAGAGTGCTTCCGCTTGCTTCCGCAGCTTTTCTTTTAGCTCGGAATACGAGGAGTCTGAAATTTTATCGAGGAAAGACAACGCTTCAGCTTTCTTGTGCCGTTTGAGGCTGACCCGCGCGAGCTGCAAGTAGGCGAAGTTCCGAATCCATCGGTGCGAGTCGGCTGGCTTCACGAAATTGAAACAGGGCGCGTTGCAACAATTCCGCAGAATCGATCTTCCAGGCCGCAGTCAGATCATTGCGGAGGACGAATTCGACGTTCGCGAGATTAAAATGATAAAGAGGATTCGCCGCTTCCAAGTGGATCGCGAGGAGGAATTGCTCAGCGGCGTCGGACACCCGGCCGAGACCGAGATACGCCCCGCCTAACGAGTTCGCACTTTCTGCATTGGCCGGCTCCAGCCCTTGCGCGATGCGCAAATGTTCGACGGCTGCTTCCGTCTTCCCGTTTTTCCAGAGAAATGCGGCGAGGGCGTTTTGCGCCGGGACAGATTGCGGATTGTCCCGGACGAGTTGGTAGTAGATTTGCTCCACACGCAGACGCTCTTTTGCCGTTACGTTGGGATTCGCGAGTGCCTCCGCTGCCTTATGGGCCGCTTTGATTTCTATCCACGTTATTGCCGACGCACCGATGGATTGCGCAAGCGGGAGCACAGGCGTAAGGAGCAGAATGAAGAGCGTGGCGGCAGCCCTCTTGCATCTACTCCAGTTGCTCCGCCCGCGGTTGCTGATTATCTCAGCTGTCGCTCTTCCTGGAGAGATCACCTTCACATGCAAAAAATAGGATTCGCTGAAGCCCTCGACTCAATTGTCGCCACCGACAACCGTTATTCACGGGGGGCCTACGTCTTTCTTCGGGACGCGCTTGATTATACCACAAAACAGCAAAAGAAAACCAAGGGCACCGCGGGCCGGACGGCAAACAAGACTGGGTTCACTTCAGCTATTTGCCGCAAACGATAGGCCAAGCCACAGCTGTGCGCGATTATTGAGTTCAGGAACTAACCATTGCGGCCGTGGAATATCTGCGATCTGGAACTTTGCGTAAGAAAGCAGCGCTCTAACCGACGGTTCGCCGTTGTACGCCATTTTGTACGCCGAGGGTGCGAATTTCAGATATCATGGGATCACGCCAGAAAAAGAGGATTGGCGATTCATCTCTGAAAATGAACGCGAGATGATTAGAGGCAACATGCGAAAACTCGCATGAGGCCGTCCCGAACGCAGCGCTCTACCAAGCTGAGCCACAGCCCGAACTGAATCGCCAAATCTTGCCCGCCAACGCGACGCGCGTCCTTACTTCGCGCACTTTGGGCTGATGGCAAGGAGTTCAAACTTCGAATGAACGCGTCGATAATGTCCGCAGCTTGCGCCGTCACATCACGCCAGTAAGATCGGGCGTGCTCTCCCAGCCTGATTCTGTCCTGAGCGACTCCATGCACGCTGATGAAGTGCTCGATCTGATGTACAAATTGATGGAGTATCGACACCAGGAGATACGGCATCGTTTGGAAAAAGTCGGTCGAGCCGCGTCTATGTTACACATGGATGTCCTGCTTCTCATCTATCACTTCGCCAAGATCGCCACGGGAAATATCCTTGAGATCGGCGCGTACATTGGCGGCTCCACGATCGCTGCCGCCGTCGGAGCGCGTGAGTCCGGCAGAACAAAAAAGTTCGTCAGCGTCGAACCGGGAGGACGATTGAAGCACCCCCGAATACCGAGCAGGAATATCTTCAAAGATCTGAAGAGGAACCTGGCCCGATTTGGCGTACTTGAAAGCGTTACTCTAATTAACGGTCGCTCTTTTGAGGAAACCACGACATCGGCCGTCCGGCAGATGCTGGGCCGCGGCGAAGTTGGCCTCTTCATTTTCGATGCGGACAACAATGTGCGCCGGGATCTGAATTGTTATGGCGAACTGCTGGCCGATAGTTGTTGGATTGTGATCGACGATTATTTTGGGCCCGGAGCGAAGGCAGCACCGATCCGTGCGCAGGTTAACGAACTGGTATCCGCTGGAAGACTCGTTCCGTTTGGATATTACGGTTGGGGTACTTGGATCGGCCAGTGGCGCCGAAAATGATTGGAATCGCCGGAGGTTTCTATCGAAACCTGCGGTCGCACCAATGCATTTACTCCTATTCGGGAGGTTGGGCGCTGTTCCGGATAACAAATCCGTTGACAAGCTGTCGCTCCACTCGGAAAGTCAGCACTCGTTTTTTGAAATGCTCGCCCCGCAACTTACTCCATCCGCTCTCGCAGGCAGTCTGCCTACCATTCTTCAATTCCCGACGGAAGCATTCCGCCCCGTTCGTTCCTTGCGCAATATGACGACCCAACTCCTCCAGGAAGCAGCCCAGGTGATCCCGAATCAGCAACTTCTGATCAATGTTGTCTCCAAGCGTGTGCGCCAGCTTGGTTTGGGACATCGACCGATGGTGGAGGTTAGTCCACGTGCTTCGCTTACTGATATCGCGCTCCAGGAAATCATCGCGGGCAAGCTGACCTACGAACGGATCGAGGGTTCGTCGGACGGCGCCTGAAGAACGGCACAGGCAGCTTGCCTGTGAAATGTTCTTGGTGCGTGTCACAAGCGAAATGCTTGTGTTAAGTTATCATGGCAGCTGAGTCGATCATCAATCGCAAGGCGCTGCGCGATTTCCATATTCTCGAGCGCCACGAAGCCGGCCTTGAGCTGAAAGGGAGCGAGGTCAAATCCATCCGCGCGGGCAAGGCCAACATCAGCGACGCCTTTGCGCGCATTGAAAACGGCGAAGCCTTTCTTTACGGCGCCGATATCCAGCCCTACGCGCAAGCCAGTCACGAGATTCCAGCGGCTAAACGCGTTCGCAAATTACTGTTACATCGACAAGAGATTGATAAGCTTTACGGCGAGACGCAAATCGCCGGCCGCGCGCTTGTTGTTCTCAAGCTCTACTGGAAAAACGGAAAGCTCAAAGCTGAGCTCGGTGTTGCTCAAGGCAAAGTTGCGCGCGACAAACGCGCGGATTTGAAGAAGCGCGCCATCGATCGCGAGACCGCGCGGGAAGTTGCGCGCTTTAACCGTAAACACGGAGGATAGCCATCTTTGGCTGTTTCGGCCGACGGATTCCAGCTCGTCGTTAGGGCATCTTGCCGCGAAGCTCTCTCTGCGGATTGTAGATCTTCAATGGATACCCGCATGCTATTCCTCGGGCTGGTCTTTCTCTTTGCTGTTTGGCTGATTGTCCGTCTACTCCGAACGCAGCGTTTCTCTCTTAAGAACAAAGTGGTTCTTATTACCGGTGGTTCGCGCGGACTCGGTTTGGTGCTTGCGCGTCAGATTTGTGCTGAAGGCGGCAGAGTCGTCCTGCTCGCGCGGGATCTGGATGAGCTCACGCGCGCGAAGGACGATCTCGCCGTCCGCGGAGGCGAAGCGTTTACGATCCAATGCGATTTGCTCGAGTCTGCGCAAATTCAGTCCGCCGTCCGCCAAACGATCGAACACTTCGGTAGGATGGACATCTTAATCAATAACGCGGGGATCATCGAGGTCGGTCCGCTCGAACACATGACGCGAGAAGATTTCGAGCGTGCCATGAAATTGCATTTTTGGGCGCCGTTTGAGTTGATCATGCAGATTATTCCTGAAATGCGACGGCGCGGCGGCGGCCGCATCGTAAACATTTCGTCCATTGGAGGCAAAATCGCCGTCCCCCACATGGCCCCGTATGCCGCAAGCAAGTTTGCTCTCGTCGGTCTCTCTGACGCGCTCCGCGCGGAATTGGCCCGCGACAGTATTCACATTACCACGGTCACGCCCGGTTTGATGCGGACCGGTTCGGAGGGCCACGCCAAATTCAAGGGCGACCACGCCGCCGAATACAAATCGTTCACGGGCGCGAGCAAATTGCCATTTGCTTCCATTTCTGCCGAGCGCGCTGCCAGAAAAATTCTCGCCGCCTGCCGCCACGGTCAGCCTGCGCTAATCATGCCGATGCCTGCGCGAGCGTTGATTATTGCGAACGCATTTTTTCCAAATCTTACAGCGCGCATTTTCAAAATTGTGAATAAACGTCTGCCCCCACCAGTTGGGGCAAGCGGAAATGACGCGCGTGCCGGGTCTGACGTTCGGTGAAAACGAAACGTCTTTTCGTCGCGATTGAGCTGCCTGAATCAACTCGACGATTTCTTGTCGATCTTGATCCAAAGATTCGCGGGGCGCGCTGGCTCGATGCCGGGCAAATGCACCTCACCCTCGGTTTCTTTGGCGATGTTCCCGAAGATGTCGATCTAAGGTTCCGTGAAGAACTAGGCGTGATTGAGTTCGGCGCCTTTTTTCTGCCCATCGTTTGCGTGGGAACCTTTCCGGCGAAAGGCTGGCCAAAGGTACTCTGGGTCGGTGTTGGCACTGGGCATCCGCATCTTTTTCAATTGCACAAACGAGTGAGCGACGCTGCAATTGCCGCCGGGCTGGAACCCGATTTGCGTCCCTGGCATCCTCACATCACGCTTGCGCGTTGCCGAAATGTTTCGCCGCAATTGCTTGGAGGTTTTTTAAAATCGAATGTTGATGTTGATGCGGGAATGATCCGCGTCGAATCGTTTCATCTTTACTCGAGCAAGCTCACTCCCGCCGGACCAATTCACACGCGCGAACTGAGCGTGCATTGCCGCGAATAAATGCGCTGTAGCCGCTTCACTACCTGCCGCGCGGTAGCGCCGCGAAGGCGGGTGCGAAGCGCACCGCCGAGACGTTAAACACACGCGCGTTTGCGTCGCCCACAGGTCGACGGCTACAGGTTCACAATCCTTTGCTCGAGAGTGGCGCGGCGATGTGCTCAAGTGATCGCCGTTCGGCCGGCACGCCAATCCAAGCCTCGACCACTGCGCCAAAAATCATCAACGCTGCAGCGACGAGGTAACCTAGGAACAAGGCAGTGCTTGATCCCGTGCCGATGATCCACCCAAACAACACTGGCGCGCCGACTCCACCCGCGAGTGTTCCGGTCGCGTAAAAAATTGCAATTGCCAGCGCCCGAATTTCCAAAGGGAAAATCTCGCTCACTGTCAAATAAGCCGAACTCGCCGCCGCGGAGGCCACGAAAAATATGACCGTCCATGCCAGCGTTTGCGTTTGCGCGGTCAGCATTCCCGCGTGAAAAAGCCATCCAGTCAGGGCGAGCAGAGCGCCGGCCAACCCGTAGGTGGCGGTGATCATCCGTTTCCGGCCGATTGTGTCAAAGAGATGCCCAAGCAAGATCGGCCCGAGCACATTTCCTAGCGCGAACGGTAACAAGTAGCCGCCGACATTTTTTGCCGGCACCGCATAAAACCGCATCAATACCAAGGCGTAAGTGAAAAAGATCGCGTTATAGAAAAAAGCCTGCGTCAGCATCAGCACAAGACCGAGTAGCGAACGTCGCCGGTGTCCGTGCACGATTGCGTTCCAAATTTCCCGCCACGGCGTATGCGTGCGCGTGTGAATTCGCGTTGGCGGAGAGTCATGCGCGGGCAGCGCTTCCGGGTGCAGCGTGATCGCCCGTTCGACGTCACCAACGATTTGTTCCGCCTCGGCATTTCGTCCGTGAATCATTAACCAGCGCGGACTTTCTGGGATCCATCGTCGAAAGAAAATTATGACCAGACCAAGGATAGCGCCGATCCCAAATGCGAAACGCCAGCCTAGCCAGACCGGAAGCCAACGTGGATTAAGCAGCACGATCGTCGCAGTTGAGCCAAGCGCAGCGCCAAGCCAGTAGGAGCCGTTGATCATCAAATCCACTCGGCCGCGCACGCGCGCCGGGATCAACTCATCAATTGCTGAATTGATCGCCGCATATTCTCCGCCAATCCCCGCTCCTGTGAGCGCGCGAAAGAAAGCGTAGCTCGCGAAATTCCAGGAAAACGCCGTTAGCCCCGTCGCTACGAGATAGACCGCGACCGTGACGAAGAACAATTTTTTCCGGCCGAGCCGATCCGTTCCATATCCAAAAAGAAGCGCACCGAGCACAGCACCGGCGAGGTAGAAGGTCGCGCTCGCGCCGACCTGCGTATCGGTCAGCCCGAGAGTCTCGCGGCGTGTCAAGATTCCGCCTAACGACCCGGCGAGCGTGACTTCGAGACCATCAAGAATCCACGTCGCGCCGAGCGAGACAACAATCAGCCAATGCCAACGGCTCCACGGCATTCGGTCCAGCCGCGCGGGCACGTACGATTCGATCGTTTCGCCGTCTGCCATATCTCGCTTTCGTGTCGCGCAAAGAAACAGGCCGCGCAAAATCAAAGACGGTTTGCTTTTTTTTACGGGCTCACTTTTCGTCCATGAAAGCGACGGTGCCTGTATCGAGACTGTAATAAGCGCCGACCACTTTCAGCTCACCGGCGTCAATCTTGGCCTTCAGAACCGGGGTGGAAGAACGAAGCGCTTGCACAACATTCTTTACGTTCGCTTTTACTGTCGCCTCAAGATCGTCTTTAACTGTTGCTTCAACCGCCGGCTCAATTGCCGTGACCAGCGACTGGATATGACCAGGTGCTTTGCCATTGGCAGCGAGCGTGTCCTTTGCAGCTTGGACGGCGCCACAGCGCTGATGGCCAAGCACCACGATGAGTCGCACGGCCAAATGATCGACCGCATACTCGATGCTCCCCAAGCTCTGATCGTCGATCACATTTCCTGCCACTCGGACCACAAATAGATCGCCGAGCCCTTGATCGAATACGGTCTCGGGCGGAACGCGCGAATCGGCGCAGCCGAGGACGATCGCAAACGGATGCTGATTCTTTGTCAGTTTTTCTCTTTCCTCGCTCGATTGGCGTGGGTGCTGCTGATTGCCGTTCGTGTAGCGTCCATTGCCTTCTTTGAGCCGGGAGATTCCTTCAGCGGGAGCGACAGACGACTGTTCAGCGTGGGCTGGATCGCTGGCATGGACAACCTGGTTGCCGCTCA
>VBQB01000071.1 GCA_005887855.1 Verrucomicrobiota bacterium
GGGAGCTTGATCCAAAAAAAATTCAGCAGTTCGGCTTGATCGCTGAGCAGGTAGAAGAGGTTAATCCTGATTTGGTGGCGCGAGACGAGGATGGCAAGGCCTACACCGTGCGCTATGAAGCGGTGAACGCGATGTTGCTGAACGAGTTTCTCAAAGAGCACCGCAAGGTCCAGGAATTAGAAGCCATTGCCGCGAAGCAGGAAGCGACTGCCGCGAATCAGCAGAAGGAAATTAAGGCGCTCGCTGCAAGTTTGAAACAGCAGGCATCGCAAATCCAGAAGGTGAGCGCAGCACTTGAAGTGATTAAACCTGCACCCCAAACGGTTCTCAACAATCAGTAAAGCTGCCGAGCCTAGCCGCTTTTTGGAACTCGAGTCGGCGATTCGGGCGTCCGAACCGCTGCCATCAACCTACCCCTAGTCTGAAATCAGACGAAGGTCATGGTTGCACAGAGGTTTCGGCCTTTTTCAAGCAGCTTTCACGGTGCAGAGATTTCGTGATCGACTTCGCCGGACAAGTGGAAAATCATGAGGAAAAAAGCGGGGGATTATCACTTAGACGCAAGATTAAAAACGCGATATTTTTTGGGATGCGAAGCTTTCTCACTTACCTCTCAGAAAGGCGTAAATGGGCATCAAAAGGGACAGGTAGAGTTTGCGGATGGGTATCTCTCATTGTTGGAGCCACGCTGGCGATTCTAATTTGGTTTTCTCCACAGTGGTTTCACGATCATATCTCGGATAGGACGATCGCGTTTGTTCTGATTATGGTTCCGTTACTGGCTGGAGCGAGCGTATTTCTCGTTCGGTGGTTCGTCTCTCCCTATCCGACCTATATGCAGCTTCGACGGGAGCTAGACGCGCTGACCGACACGAAGAAGCAGGAACGCGCCAAAGTTGTCCACGGCTGTTTTGAGCGAAGCGTTGTGATCCTAAAACAACACCATTCGGTCTTGCTGTCGTTTCACGCGCTATCGCGTGCAGAGGGATACAGATTGGAATCCAATAAGGAAGTTGCCGAGGTTTGCGATCTAATCCAAGAGGCTGGATACGATCATCCGTTTAAAGGAATATCTCCGGGACACGTGCCAGAAAAAGATTGGCTGCCTTTTTTGAAGCACGTCAAACACGCTCCTAATATCAATCCGGAAGAGGGCAAGGATTATCTTGAGGCCGCCGATCGGTGGCGACATGAGCACGGTTATCCTTTGCCAACTGAGGATGCTGATTTCACATTGTTATTTGAAAAGACGTTGCTGCGATGATGAAAATGACCAATTAAGCCACTTTAATCACGCGGCTTCCACCTGAGCCCAAAGATTTATGGTTTTTGTCTCGCCAAGTCGCGCGGGTTTTTTTATGAGTCCTAGTTAGGGTTTGCGCGTTGCCACGCGCCGGATCAGCCAAACGACAAACCAAAGAAGCGCCATGGCTGCAGCATATACGATGATATTAAGGGCGACGCTTATAGCGACCACGGTGTAGCCAAAAAAATCGTGTTCATCACCATAAGTCACGATGATGATGACTCCTGTTGGCCATAGGAAGAGACCGTTACCCAGAGCATAGTCCCGGACTGGACGCGAACTGTAATAAAGTAGCGGCCCAAGAGCCCCGACAGCGGCGCCGGTCAAAACAGCATGTTTGAACCTCGGAAATCGCATCGCATAAAAGCCAAGATAAGCGACAGACTCAGCGGTAAAAAGCCCGAATGCACCCCGCGCTTTTGTCACTGAAGCTGTTCGCATCATCGCAGGGTTCAGTTAGTTTCCGCCGGTTTCGCCAGATTTCCTGGTGAAGCCGAACTAGAAGCAAATCAAGAACAGGGTGAAGTGTATGAAGCTCCGCAGTGGAAGAAACTCGGGCGACATCGTGGTTCCAAAGAAGGGAACTGCCGGGGAGCCGTCGGATGCCATCGACTGGTTACATGTCAGAAGTAATTTTCACCGCGCTTCATGTAATACCGACCGAAAATGAAGTCTGTCTTGGTCAGCACAATGATCGTCTCTCGTGTGGCATCCGCCACTGAGGTGCCCTCGACAAACTGATTTCCCTCGATGCGCCAGATGCCGTGGGTGGACTGAATGGCGTCCTCGAACTCGGGTAGCATAGTCCAAGTACCGTCAGGGCTAATATAAATAGCTGTGACGAGGAGATGCCCGCTTTCCAACGACTCGCTTCCTCAACAATTGCGAATCCACATTGCTCGCCATCGGATGGCGCACGACTTCAGCATCAACTGCTTGCCAGCCCTCCTTGTGCTCGCGAACGAGTCTGTCGCGGAGCCGAGCGAGATGAATAACGAAGTGAATCCGAGCGGCTTCGCTCGGACTCGCCTCGTATTCTCTCCGGGCCTCGCGAAGCTCCTGCGGCTCTTCCGCTGCCCGTGATGTCGCAAGCGCAATCATCACTGAGAGGATCGCTATGCGCGCGAGTGACATCTAGCGAGAAAGAGCTCAGCTACGGCTGGCGAGACCTACCGTGAGGAAGCATCAAATGCACTGAAACTGTTTTGATCATGGGAAAGCGTGGTCACGCGTAGCGGTTAGCTGTTTGGCTAAGCCTCATTTCGCATAATGGTCGGCCCCAAGGAAGTGAAGGGAGATGTAAGGTTCGTTACCGACCACCCAGCTATCATGCGGAACCGACGGGATATGAAACAAGTCACCTCTGTGCATCTCGATAACCCGGCCGTCGTCAAAGACAGCCGTTGCCGTGCCTGCAAGCACCATCCCGACATGCTCAATCTGGCAACGTGAGGCGCCGACGCTCGGGCCCACGTGCTCGCTCCAGCGCCACCCTGGCTCGTAGGTAGCTCGGCCAATCGTCATACCGCCCAAACGCACGATCTCGAACTTGCCCTTGGTGAGAATGCGAATCTCGTCAGGCCGCTCAAAGCGCTTGAGAATGACTTCAATGTTGTCGGCGTTCATAACATCGATGCGGATTCCAATTTTACTGGGAACAGGATTACCCGCTACGAGCACGCGCGCGAGTGAAAATGTCTCGAGCCGTTTTGATCATGAAAAACGTGACCGCGTAGCCGTAGCCGCTAGCCGCATCGTTGGTCAGACCACTCCTGCTCAGTGATGATTTTATCGGCCCACTCCACCATCTTGCTAGGCGGTCGAACGCAGTTTGCGTTTTGGATAGAGATAGCAGGTGGTCAGGTGATCGTTCACAAGGCCGGTGGCCTGCATGAAGGCATAGATGATGGTAGTGCCAACGAAACGGAAGCCGCGCTTGCGCAGATCTTTGCTGAGGGCGTCAGATTCGGGCGTGGATGCGGGGAGTTGCTTCAGAGCGTCCCACTTGTTTATGAGAGGCTTGCCCCCGACGAACCGCCAGACGTATTTGTCGAATGATCCGAACTCGCGCTGAAGCTCGAGGAAGGCGCGCGCATTGCTGATGGTGGCTTCGATTTTCAGGCGATTGCGGACGATGCCGTCGTCGGCAAGCAGGGCTGCGACCTTTCGCTTATCGTACTTCGCGATCTTCTTCGGATCAAAACGGTCGAAGGCGCGACGATAGTTGTCGCGCTTCTTGAGGATCGTGTCCCAACTGAGCCCGGCCTGTGCGCCTTCTAGAATGAGGAACTCAAAGAAGACGCGCTCGTCGTGGACCGGCCGTCCCCATTCCTGATCATGGTAGCGGATTGCTAATTCGTGAGCCGCCCAGGTGCAGCGGGGCTTATCTGCGATCTTTGCGACTGAGGCGCTCATGGTCACACCCTCCCTCCGAAGTGGACGCGCTGTTGTTTGTGCGTCGCCAGGTCAGGCGACCGCGTTCTTGACTTCCATTTCTGTGGTGTATTTGCCGAAGCGCGCTTTACTATTGCACCAGGCGCGATGATGGAACACCTGCTGCGCCTCGGCCACCTTCGCCGGATCACCTTTCCAAGCTTTGAGCACGGGAGCTTGCAGGGCGCGTCCAAAGGAAAAACTCAATTCCCACGGTACGTGGTCCAGATGATTCATTGCGTTGAGATGTTCGGTAGCTTCCAAATCACTTTGTCCGCCCGAGAGAAAGACAAGCCCAGGGACAGCCACTGGCACCACTCGTTTCATGCAGCGCAAAGTGGCTTCAGCGACTTCCTGCACCGACGCTTGCTGCGGACAATCTTTCCCCGAAAGCACCATGTTCGGTTTCAGTAGCATCGCTTCCAGTGTGACGCGCTGCTCGGACAAAGCATGGAAAACGAGTTCCAGCGTTTGCTCGGTTACCTCGAAATGCCGCTCGATCGTGTGTGCACCATCCATGAGCACTTCCGGCTCAACGATTGGCACAAGGTCCGCTTCCTGGCTCAGTGCCGCGTAACGCGCCAGCAATTCTGCATTTGTCTCGATGCATCTGCGTGTCGGAATCTTGTCGCCGATGCTGATGACCGCGCGCCATTTGGCAAAGCGCGCTCCCAACTGCCGATATTCCGCTAGCCGTTTGCGCAGCCCATCAAGACCCTCGGTGATTTTCTCGCCTGGGAAATTAGCCATCGGCTTCGCGCCTTTATCCACCTTGATGCCGGGAATGATCCCTTGCTGCTCCAACGCCTCGACGAAGGTGCGATCGTCGCGAGTTTTCTGCCGAATCGTCTCGTCGAAGAGTATCACGCCGCTGATAAATTCACCTACACCTGCTGTGGTAAACAAAATTTCACGATACCAGCGCCGGTTCTCCTCCGTTGAAACAACGCCGATGCTCTTCAATCGCTTCTCAATTGTCGGCGAACTTTCGTCCGCTGCCAGGATCCCTTTGCCCGCCGCGACGAGCTTTCTCGCTATAGATTCCAAATTTTCATTTTTCATGAGTCTTCTCTCTTTACTGCGTTGCGGAATAAATTAGTGGATGCGACATTCAACGAGAATAAGCTCAGCCACGGCCTCCGGCGGCGCAAGCGGCAGACCGGTTCGATCACAGTGCGGTTGGCGGCCTACTTGTCGCTCAGCCACCGCTCGAACGGATGATCGCGAAATTTCTTGAAGCACGAACGTCGGATTTTTTTGAGCCGCTCCATGGGAATTAATGTCTTCCAGTCGAATTGTACTGCAGCGGGCGCGGGCAGTCGTCGAGCCAAGCGATAACTCCGTGCATCGGCAACGCATGAGCTTCTCGCTTGGAGCTGATGCTTGGTCGTACGATGCTCGGCAAGTTGCCGCTCGTCTCGAACTCGCTCGCGAATTTTTCGGTCGGTGAGAGCCTTGAAGCTGCCTTTTGTCACGTTCCCCCTGAATTTGCACAAATTTATCGCATTTGCTTGAGCATCTGGATGTCCCCAAGCATCGCAGCGGCGGGCAATCGAAAAGACGCTCTTGCGCCGAAGGTCCGATTGGTCAATATCTGCGGCGGTGTAGCGGACGTGTATGTCGAGCGAAATTCTTCCCCTGAGCGATCGCACTGACAGATGTGGAATTTTGCGAACATGAAATTGTCGATCTTGCGTGTTTTGTTTTTGCTGCACGCATTATCAGTATTTGCCTTTGCGTCGAACAGCGTGGTGAACATGTCGCATTACGATTTGATGCGCCCGGATTTCGTCGCGATGAAAAGCGAAGGAATCCTAGGCGTGATTCATGAAGCCACGTATCCGCGATTCGATCGCGACGCCAGATATCGCGAACGTCAGGTGGCGGCGACGCAAGTCGGCTTGCTTTGGCGCGCATATCATTACGGCGATGCGACAAATCCGATCCGCCAGGCCGATCATTTCCTCGGCGTCGTGGCGGCGTCAGCGCCAGCGCCACGGTTGCTCAAGCAGTCGCCTTCGTGGAACGAATCCGCGAACGCACTGGCAAGTATCCCGGTTTGTATTGCAGCGAGTATCGCCTCCGGCAGATGCTTTACGGTCCGGGAGTGACGGCAGCGCAACGCCGGACGCTTGGGAACTGCTGGCTCTGGATCGCGAATTATCATTTTAAGCCGCGCAACACCGCCCCGTGGGATCAATGGCATCTCTGGCAATACTGTGGAGATGGTAAGTGCGATCTCCCGCGGAGCATGTACCCAAAAAGTATCGCGAATATTCGCAGGGCGGAACGCAATATTTTTCGCGGCGATAACGGCGCGTTACAACTCTTCTGGCAAGAAAACGCCTGGTTTCCGACCGGATAGGTCGCGCTTATCGCGCCGGTGGCCGAACTTCGTATAAGTGCATCGCTCGTTATGGTGATTTCACCACGACGGGGTTCCCAAATTGTTCCAACGCGGGTCTCTTGCGTACAAAACAGCCAACAGCCAACAAAGTCAGCGCGCCGCGGCCGTTGTTTTCGGTTTCAGCTGACTGGGTCCGGAGTCGTGTAGCCAGGCGGTTTCTTGGACGTCCTCCTTCCATGCCGTGATCCCGGAATGGCCGTAATGCTGTTCCAATTCATACTCGTAATCTTTTTTGACAGTGCACCAGAATAATCGGCCGGCCCTGCGCCAACCATCAATGATGATTCCGTCCTGGAACGGCTGGTTGCGGGCAGTGACTACCAGACAATTGTTTTCGCTCGATGTTCCCGCATAAGCGGCGCCCCAGTGAAGCACCAGCGTCTTGAGCTTGAGTTCTTTCAGACGCGCGCCGATATCGCGCGTCCAATGGCCGCACCACCCACGTTCCCGCACGCCGATGTTGACCAGGAAGCATTGAAACTCAGGGTTTAGAACGATATGGTATTCGCGTGCGAGACTACGAGCCGTGGTGTGCGCGGTCGCCGACAACAGCTCGGCCTCGCCCGGATCTACATCGGGTGCGAGCGCTACGAGCGCATAGCGCAGGTACTTGATCGATCTCGCGTCTCTCGCTTCAGCCGCGTTTACGAGAATGAGGGATGCAAAGATGAAAAAAGCGCTGCGGATCACTCAAACATTTCCTTTATTCGAATCGTTTCATTGCCTAATTCTGTCTAACGAGTCACAAGAGCAGAGCAGCCACGGCTAGGGATGCCGAGCATGCGGCGGTGTTTTTTTTTGCGCCTTTTGTGCCTTTTCTTTTTCTGAAGCGGCGAGGGCGTCACGTTGTTGCTGGGCGTATTCGCGCGCCCATTTTGCTGTCAATTCCGCAAGCTGGGCTTGTGCGGTGTAATCAGACTTGGCAATGCTTGCGGCAATATCCAGGTCATTAGTTAGTTGAGACGACTGGACCTTGAATTGGTATTGCCCATCTGTAACGACGGTGCTGGCTGAATCGACTTGCTCGAGCAAGGTAACCTTCGTTCCCGGCGCAAAACCAATGACTCCTGAATCAATCGGGACAGACGCTCGCTGAAGCAGAAAAAACGTTCCGTCAGGTGCCAAGCGTCGTTGGGGCGTGACGGGACGACTAGGCGTCGGCTTGGCAGCACCTTGTTGTGCGGCGAGGCGTTTGGGCTGGGTGGGACGAGCAGCAGCCGTCGGCTTTGGAGCACTGCGTTGCGTCGGAGTAGGCGCACTGGGTTGCGCTGGCCCAGGCGCATACCAGCGCCATAGCAGGTAACCGACGATCACAACGGCGATGACGCCCAATATCGCTTTCACGGTGTTTGGTATGGGATTAAGCCAATCGGAATGTTCAAGTTTAAGCCGAAGAATTCACCCTGAGCCGCAATCTTATCAAGGAATAAGGCTGGGCGCGATGAAAAAGATGATGTGAATTGCTAAACCGGATGCGACGTTCGCGCTCCATTATTTACCCCGTTGCCCTTGCTTTCCCCTTGTCCTCGGTCCGGGGTGGGCAGCACGCCATTCGCGTTGTTTTCGCGTGTAATACTCGCGCCAGTATTCGGCCGTGCGTATTCGCGGCCGGCCGCGCTTTTTTTTCTTACCCATAAAATCAAGATACCTGATCGCGCAGCGCAAACAGATGATAAAGGCTGTTCCGAATGCCTTCAATCTCTCGCCTACGTAGCCGATCGCGTTGGCTCGCCCAGCACACGGTGTCGAATGGCCGCGCATCACTGAATAGATCAGAGCCACGCTTATCTCGGCGCGCTGTGAATTTTACACATTGCTCAATCCTGAGCAATGGCGCATGAATGTGGCTACGCGTCTTCAGGGACGCGACACAGTCCGTCCCTGCATGGTTTCAGAATGAAAGAACACTACTTCGATGATTTGAAAGTGGGCGATCTCTTTAAATCCGAATCGCTCGAAGTCACCGAGAAGCAGGTCATCGAGTTCGCCCACAAATTTGATCCGCAGATGTTTCATCTAAACCGTAAGAGTGCCGAGCGAACAATTTTCAAGGGTTTGATTGCGAGTGGCTGGCATACGGCGGCGATGACCATGCGTCTGTTTGTGCAAACATTGAATTTTGCCGAAGGCGCCATCGGTCTGGGCGTGGACGAGTTGCGTTGGCCCAACGCGGTGCGACCCGGAGATGTATTAAAGGTTGAAACCGAGATTGTCGATCTTCGGCCGTCCCGTTCGAAACCGAAATACGGGATTATTCGTCTGCGCAACGTGACGACAAATCAGCGCGGCGAAATTGTGCAGACGATGTTGGCAAGCGCAATGGTGCCGCGGAGGGCGAGCATAGCGGAATAAATCGTAATAAGTGCCTGACTAGTGACGCAGGCTCGGAAGCCCGCGCGCGGCACAGGCAAGATGCCTGTGTTCCGAATTCATCGATTGACCATCCCCATCGCCCATTCGGGATAACGCGCGCCGACAAACGCTTCGCGGGGGGCGACTTGATCAATGCGCGCGAGATCGGCGCTGCTAAGATCCACATCGAGTGCGCCGATATTTTCCTGCAAATATTTGCGCCGTTTTGTGCCGGGAATTGGCACGATGTCGTTGCCTTGTGCCAGCACCCAAGCGAGCGCAAGCTGCGCCGGCGTACACTTCTTTTCGCGGGCGATCGTGATAACTCGCTCGACCAGATCGAGATTGCGCTGAAAATTTTCGCCCTGAAATCGCGGCGTCGTGCGCCGATAATCATCGTTCGGCAAATCCTCCGGCTTTTTGATTTTGCCAGTCAAAAATCCGCGGCCAAGCGGGCTGTACGGCACGAGACCGATGCCAAGCTCACGGCAAACGCCGAGAACTTCCTTTTCGGGATCGCGCGTCCAGAGTGAGTATTCCGATTGCAGCGCCGTAATCGGATGAACAGCGTGCGCGCGGCGAATAGTTTCCGCGCCGGCTTCAGATAAACCCAGAAAACGCACTTTGCCTTCGCGCACTAGCGCGGCCATCGCGCCGACCGTCTCTTCGATCGGCGTGTCCGGATCGACACGATGCTGATAATAGAGGTCGATTACATCGACATCAAGCCGGCGCAGGCTTCCTTCGCAGGCTTTTCGGACGTAACCGGGCTTGCCGCTGATCCCGCGAAAGTCGGGTTTGTCTGGATCGCGCACGATTCCAAATTTCGTCGCAATGATGACTTGTTCGCGACGCCCTTTTAATGCGCGCCCAAGTAATTCCTCATTGGTGTGCGGGCCGTACATGTCCGCCGTGTCGAAGAACGTGATCCCGAGCTCAAGGGCGCGGTGAATGGTCGCAATTGATTCTTCGTCATCGCGTTCGCCGTAAAAATCCGACATTCCCATGCAACCAAGACCGATCGCTGAGACGATCGGTCCTCCGCGTCCAAGTTTTCGCTGTTTCATGTGTGTTAAATTTCGGTTGTCACCTTTATCGCGGTCGCAAAATCGTCCGGCATTGGTGCTTCAAAGCTTTTCCAGTCACCGGTGGTTGGGTGTCGAAACCCAAGTTTCCAGGCATGCAACATTTGCCGCGGAAAATTCTTCGCCGCGTGTGTCGCATAGACTTTATCGCCAAGCACAGGATGACCGAGGTGATGAAGATGCACCCGAACCTGGTGGGTGCGTCCGCTATGCAGCCGGCACTCGATCAAACTGGCCTGCTCTCCCGAGCGAACGACGCGATATTCAGTTTTGGCGACACGGCCGCGCGATGAGGTCACGCTCATTCGTTGTCGATGCACGGGATGTCGCCCGATTTTTTCTTCGATTACGCCTATCGTTTTACGCAATTTTCCAGCAACCAGGGCAAGATAAATCTTTTCCACGACGCGCTCGGCAAATTGCTTCGATAAGTCCCGATGCGTCTCGTCGTTTTTCGCGACGACCAGGCAGCCGCTCGTTTCTTTGTCGAGGCGGTGAACGATTCCCGGGCGTTCTTTTCCGCCGATGCCCGATAGGGTCGCGCAATGGCTGAGCAACGCGTTAACCAAAGTGTGTTGACGATGACCAGCGCCCGGATGAACAACGAGGCCAGCCGGTTTATTGATGACAATAAGATCGTTGTCTTCGAAAAGAACCTCGAGCGGAATCGGCTCTGGTTGATTGTCTATCTTCTCCAGCGACGGCTCGGTCAATTCGATTTTATCTCCGGCCCGAACCAAATAGCGCGGCCGGGTAATTTCGCCATTGAGCCTGAGGAACCCGGTGCGAATTAGTTGCTGAAGCCGGGAGCGCGAATATCCCGGAAGTTCTTTTGCCAGAAAAAGGTCGAGCCGAAGCTGTGCGTTCTGTTTCGGCACGACCAACTCGATCCTTATCGATCTTTCGTCTGGAAGTTGTCTCATGAGTGGAGCTCTGGTTTATGAGATGCCTCCCGCTGTTTTCCGGTCGCGGTTGGCACCTCTTTGCTCTGAAACTTGCGAATGTTACAGTCGGTTCGATGGCCATTGAAGGGAACGCGCCGATGATACAAACATGCCCGGCTTGCGGAACGGCGATTGACACAACCGATGCGGAACCCCTGGCGCGCCTGACCTGTTCGAAATGCGGAGAGAAAATGCGGGTGCAACGGAAGTTCGATCATTTCCTTGTGCTCGAGACGCTTGGTGTTGGCGGCATGGGCACGGTTTATAAGGCACGTGACACTCTGTTGGATCGCATGGTGGCGCTGAAACTGTTGCGCAAGGATCTCAGCGGCGAAAAGGAACACACCCTTCGATTGCAACAGGAGGCACGTGTCGCGGCCTCGGTGAATCATCCGAATGTCATTCAGGTTTTCTCCTCCGGAACCGATCACGGACAATTTTATATTGTGATGGAATTGGTCGAACACGGAAGTCTCGACGACCTGATCGAGCAGCGAAAGCGCTTGCCGGAAGAGCAAGTGCTTGAGTCGGGCATTCAAGTCGCAAAAGGGCTGCGGGCGGCGCATCGGAAAGGTCTTATTCATCAGGACGTGAAACCAGCTAACATTTTGTTTTTCGATGAACACACAGCGAAAATCAGCGACTTCGGTCTGGCGGGCGCGGCGTCGGAAGGATCTGACATGCGGGGCGAGATTTGGGGCACCCCGTATTATGTCGCGCCGGAGCGCTTGAACAATGAGACGGGAGATTTCCGCAGTGATATCTACAGTCTCGGGGCAACGCTTTTTCAGGCCGTCGCAGGCAAAGCACCGATCGAAGGCGACACAAATTCTGCCATCGCGTTGCGCGATTTAAAAAGCCGGCCCCTCGATTTGCACACCATCGCGCCGGACGTTTCGGCCACGACGGCCCGTATTCTTCAACGCATGATCGCGCCTGATCCCGCGCAACGGTTTTCTACTTACGAGGAGCTCATTGCAGAGCTTGAGCAGGCGCAACGTGCTTTGAAAAAGATGGGCCATATCGATCGTGCGCGCACGAAGCGGCAGCCGCGGTTCTTGATTAGTGTAGCCTTGCTCATCGGGCTGGCGGCGACGGCGACGTTCTTCTGGATGCGTGGATCGCAGGAGAATGCTGGAGCCAGCGCATCCCCAGCCTCACCGGTTCCGTTGGCCGAGCACAAAACGGAAGAGAAAAGCCTGGCGCGATCTGCGGCGGAGGCAGAGGAAAGAAAAAAGATTGTCGAACTCGAGAGGGCCTCGTGGAACACGGCGCTCGTCAAATACAGGGAGCAGATCGCTCTCTATGATTTTGCCGGAGCGAGCGCAACGATTAAGAATGTGGAATTGAGCGAAGCATCATTAAGACAGGCACGGGAAGCAGCAGTAAGAAGAGTGGGTTGGCTGTTGGATTGGAAGA
>VBQB01000072.1 GCA_005887855.1 Verrucomicrobiota bacterium
CTGCTTGGGGAAGACAGGCAGCGCTGCCGCGATGCCGTATAATACACCTTTGATGTTGATGCCGAATCAGCACAAGTATTTGTAAACGAGTGAATCGTCGCCACATCAGCACCTTCATTCTTCAAGCAAGAACCTGCGCATTTCTCGAACGACCAACGCTTCTTCTACTATGAACAGGTAGTGGTTAGTGTCATGCAGTTCGATGACTCGCGAGTTCTTCACGCCAGAGCGAAAGCGCTGGATTGCGCCTTCCATCCAGTTCGCGAGCGACTTGATGGTGGGCGGCGGAGCAACGCCGGGAGGCGGATTAATCAGGCGGCCGTGCTCGACAATTTCTTTAAGTTGTGAGCCGTCGAGCGTTTCAAATTCCAGCAGTGCCTTTGCGATTGTCTCGAGCTTGTCGCGATTCGCAATGAGCGTTGTCTTCGCCAGTTGATACCCGTCATCGAGTAGTTTTTTCACTTCCTGGTCTATCTGCTCGGCAGTCGCCTCGCTGTAATCGCGGGCGCGCGAGATGTCTCGGCCTAGTTAGACCTATTTCGCAGCGAACGTGCTATCGAGTCAGCTCGCAAATCCAGTTTGTTTCCCACGTTTTACCACCATCGGGCGAAAAGGACTGTTCCATCCGCGCCGATTTCGGCGAGATATTCAACCAGACGTAGCGCACCAGAATCGAGCGCCCCTTATATTGTTCCTGATCGTAGAACTCGCCACGATTGCCGGCAAATTGACCAACAACCGGCGGTAGGTTGAGGGCGCCTTTGTCCAAGTCCAGAAGGTAGATACTCCACTGATGCGAGTCCGAATTGTATAACCTGAGCGTTTGACCTTTGATGTGCAGGTGTTTCTCGGGATTGTCGACCTCGAACTCCTCAAAGTTCGCATTGCTGTCAAGGATCTTCTTGTGATTCGAGATGCCGTCATACTCAACCCAAGTGGTCGAACCGACCAGACGATCGGGCAGCCGGTGAACGTGAGCCTTCCAATTACCGATGAGGAAGTCGAAGTCGTGGGCTCCGTCGCGCAGCGGGGAAGCTTGCGCCGATACTGCTGAAGGTTGCGACGGCTGCTGTTGTGACGTGGATACGCCAGGAGCCGGCGATTCTTGCGCTGTCGATGACAACAAACTCAGTTGCAGTGTAGCAAGCAAACAAATCGGACACGGTTTCATAGGTCTAACTATGATTAGAGGAATGTTCGTAATTAAAGGCGAACATTTCTTCGTCTAATTCGGTTGCAATTTTCGGCCAAGGCAACCACTCAAGCTGGGGGCGCTCTCAAGATCACACGTCGTAGTACATCGCAAACTCATAAGGATGAGGCCTCAACCGGAGGGCGTCGTATTCTTTTTGTTTCATGTCGATCCAGTTGGCGATGAAGTCTTCGTTGAAGACGTCGCCGCGCAATAGGAAGGAATGATCAGCCTGGAGCGCTTCGATCGCGCCGCGCAGTGAATCGGGCACGCTGGCGACTTGCGCGAGCTCTTCGGGTGGCAGTTCATAAAGGTTTTTGTCGAGCGGATCGCCGGGATCGATACGATTCTGGATTCCGTCAAGACCGGCGAGCAACAGCGCGGAGAAGGCGAGATACGGATTCGCGGCGGAATCGGGTGTGCGAAACTCGATCCGCTTTGCCTTCGGGCTGGCGGAATATGTGGGAATGCGAATAGCGGCGGAGCGATTGCGCGCAGAGTATGCGAGATTGACCGGCGCTTCGAATCCCGGCACGAGGCGCTTGTAGCTGTTCGTTGTCGGATTGGTGATGCAGGTAAGGGCGGGCGCGTGTTTCAAAATTCCGCCGACAAAGAACAGTGCCATCTCGCTCAGTCCCGCGTAACCGTTCCCAGCGAACAACGGTTTGCCATCTTTCCAGAGTGACATGTGCGTGTGCATGCCGGACCCGTTGTCGGCAAAGAGCGGCTTCGGCATGAAGGTGACGGTCTTGTTGTGCTTCTTTGCGACGTTGCGAATGATGTATTTGTAATACTGCATCGAATCGCCCATCACTTTGAGGGGCGCGAAACGGACGTCGATCTCTGCCTGGCCGGCCGTGGCTACTTCGTGATGCTGTTTGTCGATTGGAACACCTGCTTTCTCGAGCTCGAGCGACATCTCGTTGCGGATGTCTTGCAAGGTGTCCATCGGTGGAACCGGAAAATATCCCTCCTTCGCTCGAATCTTGTAACCGAGATTCGGAAATTCCTCTCGCGCGCTGTTCCAATGGCCTTCGACGCTGTCAACGAGATGGAACGAGGAGTTGGCCGTGTAGCTAAAGCGCACTTCGTCGAAGATAAAAAACTCAGCTTCGGGTCCGAAGAACGCGGCATCGGCGATGCCGGTGCTCTTTAAGTAGGCCTCGGCTTTCTCAAGCGTCGGTTCTGCGTTGAAGATGTCGATCCACGCCGTCGTGGGATCGGGAATGACGAGCATATCGGACGCGTTGATCACCTTCCATCCGCGAATGCTCGATCCGTCGAAACCGAGTCCCTCGGTAAAAATGTCTTCGTTATATTCGGTAAGCGTTGTCGTGAAATGCTGCCAGGTTCCGGGCAGGTCGGTGAATTTGAAATCCACGAGTTTCAGCTCGTGGTCTTTGATCATTTTGCTAACGTCGGATGGGGTTTTTTCTTTTGCCATGTTCAGAGCTCAGCAGTTGGATGTTGAAGGTTGAATGTTGAGTGTTGAGGGAAAATTAAGAACTTGTTGTCATCCTGAGCGGAGTCGAAGGATCGCGCCAGCGCTAAACCGCTTTTTCGCCGATCTCTTCCGTGCGGATGCGCACCGCGTGTTCCACCGGAAGAACGAAAACTTTTCCGTCGCCAATCTTGCCGGTCTTGGCAGCGCGCACGACCTCGCTCACGGCTTTTTCTACCATGTCGTCGGCGAGCACGACTTCCACTTTCACTTTCGGGAGAAAATCCACCGTGTATTCGCTGCCGCGATAAATCTCGGTGTGGCCTTTTTGCCGGCCGAACCCTTTCACTTCCGTGACGGTCATCCCTTCGATGCCAAGCTCGGCCAGCGCCTCTTTGACCTCTTCGAGCTTGAATGGCTTGATGATCGCTTCAAGTTTTTTCATGTCGATGTAAACTCGGCGCCGCGCGGTGCTTTGCAATGTAAAGCTGAGCGCGGCACGCGCTCTCTTAACAACATTGCGCGGCGGATGCAATGACGATTTTTTAGAATTTTGGCGCGGAAGATTTTGCGAAATTTTGCTCCCGCTTATACTGAAAACTAATGTCCCGCGATTCTTTCGTTCATCTCCATCTTCACACGGAGTATTCGCTCCTGGATGGCGCTATCCGAATGAAAGAGCTGATGAAAAAAGCGGCCGAATTCAAGATGCCAGCGGTCGCAATCACCGATCACGGGAACCTGTTCGGGGCGGTTGAATTTTACCAGGAAGCAACCCGCACCGGCGTCAAGCCGATCATTGGTTGCGAAGCCTACATCGCACCCGGATCGCATAAAGATCGACCGGCCTCGCGGCGCGATGCGGCGTATCATTTCACACTTCTGGCGCAAAACGAGACGGGCTATCGCAATCTCGTGAAGTTAGTGACCGCGGCGCATCTGGACGGTTTTCATTACGCGCCCAGGATCGACAAGGAACTCCTGGCGGCGCATTCAGCGGGGCTGATTGGACTGAGCGGTTGTCTTGCGAGTGAAATCAACAGCGCAATTCAAGCAAACAACGTCGACAAGGCGAAACAGAGTGCGGCCGAATATCGCGATATTCTCGGCGCGGAAAATTTCTTCATGGAATTGCACGATCACGGCATGGAAGCGCAACACAAATGCAATCGTGTCCTCCCGCAAATCGCGCAGGACCTCGGGGTTGGATTGGTGGCCGCGAACGACGTTCACTTTTTGCGCCGAAGCGATCACGAAGCGCACGATGTCATGCTGTGCATCGGCACGGGCAAAATGGTGCAGGACGAAAATCGCATGCATTACATGCCGGAGCTGTATTTCAAATCACCGGCCGAAATGCGCGAGCTCTTCCACGATTTTCCCGAAGCGATTATGAACACAGCTCCGGCATGAAATGCATGCGATGAGGGCCTGCGCGAACGCTACGGCGAGCGGGCGACGAGCGATGCGGAGTTGATCAAGCGCCTTGATTACGAGTTGGACGTTCTCGAGAAGACGGGATTCGTCAGTTATCTGCTTATTGTTTGGGATTTCATTCATTTTGCCAAGGAACGCGGCATACCTGTCGGTCCGGGACGCGGTTCGGCGGCAGGTTCGATAATTGCTTACGTCCTTGGAATTACCGACATCGATCCGCTCCAATATGGATTGATCTTCGAGCGGTTCCTGAATCCAGATCGTATTTCGCCGCCCGATATCGATGTCGATTTTTGCGAAGCGCGCCGGAGTGAAGTGCTCGAATACGTCCGGCAGAAATATGGCGAGCGCCGCGTCGCGCAGATCATCACCTTTGGGAAGCTCAAGGCAAAAAGCGTCGTGCGCGATGTCGGTCGCGTCATGGGGCTGAGCTATCGCGATGCCGATCGCATCGCCAAGATGATTCCAAACGAGCTCAACATCACTCTTGATTCAGCCGTGGAAAAAAATCCCGAATTGAAACGGGCGGTGAGCACGGAACCAGCGACCCGCCAGCTTTTTGATTATGCAAAAATCCTGGAAGGTTTGTCGCGCAATGCCGGCGTCCATGCCGCCGGCGTGGTGATCGCCGACCGCGATCTCTCGGATTACATCCCGCTTTGCCGCGACGTGAAAGGCAACGACGTCATCAGCCAGTATCCAATGGGACCGCTCAATGATCTCGGGCTCCTGAAAATGGATTTTCTTGGATTGAAAACACTCACCGTCATCGAGGACACACTGGCGCTCATTCACAAACGTGAGCCGGATTTTTTACTCAAGAATATTCCGCTCGACGATGCGGCCTCATTTAATCTCTACAACCGTGGCGAAACAGTTGGCCTCTTTCAAATGGAGTCCGGCGGGATGACGAATTTGTCGAAGCAGTTCGACGTAAAAAAGCTCGACGACATCATTGCCTTGATCGCGCTCTATCGGCCCGGCCCAATGGAACTCATTCCCGAATACGTGAAAGCGAAAAAGGGAATCACGCCAATCAAATATCTGCATCCGCTTCTCGAAGAAATCTGCGCCGATACATACGGCGTGATGATTTATCAGGAACAGGTGATGGCTGCGGCGAGCAAACTCGCCGGCTATTCACTCGCTCAAGCCGATCTTCTCCGGCGCGCCATGGGCAAGAAGGACAAGGAGAAGATGTCGAAGGAGAGAAAGAATTTCATCGAAGGCTGCGCGCGGACAAACAAAATTCCAGAGAAGAAAGCAAACGCCATCTTCGATTTGCTCGAAAAGTTTGCCGGTTATGGATTCAACAAGAGCCACAGCGCGGCTTATGGCGTGATAAGTTATCAAACGGCTTATCTGAAAGCCCATTATCCGGTCGAATTCATGGCGGGGTTGCTTAGCAACGAAATCAACAACACCGATAAAATTTCGGTTTTCGTCGGCGAATGCAAACGCATGGGAATCTCGATCTTGCCGCCGGACATCAATCGGAGCGGTTTAAAATTCACTCCCGAATCTACTGTAGCGGCAGCCTATGACCGCCGTAGCCAAGACGACGGCGCTCACAGAGCGCCGCTCCAGCACAACGCCATCCGTTACGGCCTTGCCGCCATCAAACATGTCGGGACGGGCGCGATGGAAGCCGCGATTCGCGAGCGTGAGCGAGGAGGGGATTTCAGTTCGCTGGAAGATTTTTGTAGCCGCCTCGACTCACGCATCGCCAATCGCAAAATGTTGGAAAGCCTGGTCAAAGCTGGTGCATTTGATTTTCTTGGCCGCGAGCGCGCCGAGCTTTTTGCCCGTATCGATGAAGCTTTGACTGCATCTGCCGCTGCGTACCGGGACCGTGCTGCCGGTCAAGTTTCACTGTTCGATGAGACGACCGCGCCCACTACGTCGAGAAAGAGAGTGATCACTCGCTGGAGCGAACATGAAAAGCTTTCCTACGAAAAAGAGTTGCTCGGTTTTTATGTCAGCGGGCATCCGCTCGACGCGTATATCGATCTTTTCGCTGCAGGAAAGTATCGATCGATTGCCTCGTTAGGTGAACTCGACGATCGCGCGACGTTCAAAATTGCCGGGGCGATTGTGGAGGTGGAAAAAAAGTTTACAAGAAAAGAGGGTAAACCGTTCGCGGTCGTCTGGGTCGAAGATTTGATGGATGTACTCGAGGTGGTTGTTTGGAACGAGGTTTATCTGAAGATTTCAGACGCGCTCGCGGCCGGACGCGTCGTTGAAATAAAGGGAACACTTGATAAACGCGATGACGCTCTTCGTGCTACGGCTCAGGACATCAAGATGCTTACGCCAGACAAAACCAATGGCGCGAGTGAAGGTTCGACAAGTACCTGCCAGGAACCGGCCGTGCTTTTGCAATTTTCTCCCGCGACCACGAGTAACGAATTGCGCGAGGTGCGCGAGATTCTCGTCAGCTCACCAGGCCGTCGTCCGGTTCAGTTGCTGTTTGATCGCGCGACCGGGAATTCCCTACGTTTGGATGTGGGCGCGGATTTCCGCGTCGACCTTACGCGTGACATCGAGAAAAAGCTGTCTCGCTGGCTGGTGACGCCCTGTTCCGAACGTCGAAACGCGTAGAAATGCAGCGGCGCCCCACCCCGTCTTGCTAATCGCCGCTCAACGAGCCGTTCCCCGCCTTCGCGGACGAGGGAGCGAATGCTGCGGTCGGGAGGACGCGCCGAGAATTAGCGTGTTGTTGTCGGATGCGGCGCCAAAACATAACGGGATCGTTCTGGTCGCAATATTTATTGGCTCAATCGTTCGATCACGGCCGGGTGGTTGAAGCGTCATTGTCCACCTTGATCGCAGAAGCCCACCACGAAACTCCATTTCATTAATCACTGGTGCGAGCGCTATCCCAATTGGCGAGAACGCGATTCGACCGACACAGTCGATTTGGCGGGGGGTTAAATCGAAGACCGGCAATGTGCTGGTTAAAGTGATCGTCGCGTTGGCTAGATCCTGAATATCGATATCACCGCTGAACGAAAGGTCGGCGTCTTTCGTACTGGCGTGAAGAAAATCAATCACACCTCGTCCTCGTTCGATGCGCGCGCGGCCACTCAGTTCGGTAAGAGCAAACGACCCGTCTTCGAGTCGTCCATTCATCAACTGTACTTCTAGATCAACTTTGGGCTGCTGTAATGTTCCGTTGGTCGACATACTGCCGCTCAAAGTTCCATCGCGGAAAATCTCCAGATCAAAATATTGTTGAGCATTGGGAAGGAAGACTGCTGGAAAATCAACCTTCACCACCACCGGTGAATCCAAGAACGTGTTCCAACTCCCCCCAATTCGGAGCGGAAATTGAGCGTTGAGACTGATTGGTTTTGAATCTGCAATTGTTATGGAGCAGCTGCCATCCCAGACTCCCGAATTGATTGTGATCTGGGCGTTGGCTGAAACCGGTTTTGTGCGGATGATACCAGTTCCTAAGGTCGATAAGTATGGGCTGAGATCATTGATGACAACATTGATCGTCCCCGAATAATCGTGGCTATGCGACATATCGATCTTACCTTGCGCACTGAGGGAGTCGTTCTTGCGCTGGAGATCCAACTGTTCAATCTCCAACTCGGTCGCTTTCAAATTCAGTTTTGCGTTCAGTGTGTCGATCGCGGTTGTGAAAAGTGTGAGAGATGCGCCCTCCAGTATGAGATGTCCGCCGATTTTGCGGTCGCGCGCATTCATCGCTCCGTCGATTGCGATCGTTCCCGCGAAATCTCCGGGATCGGCGCCAAAAAGACCGGCGAAATCGCCGAGATTACTGATCGATGCGGAAATGTCGCCGCGAAAGTCCGGGCTGAGCCAGTCGGAAGAGTTGCTTGGGAACGAGGCTTCGCCGCTCAAAGTGAGCTGGTTTGCCCTTTGTTTGATATATAGTTGCTGAAGCTCGATTTGCCGATTGTAAAGGGCGGCGCCAAGCATGATCGCTTCGGCCGTGCGATTGCGCCAAGTGAGCCCAGTCAGTTCCGTCCAAAGCGACGCAGTTGCATGAGTCGGATCGTCTGGGTTACCGCGGAATGTGAAATTGCAGGCGTGAAGGAGACCTCCCACACGATCAGTGAATCCGATGGCTTCCGACGTTTGTGCGAGAGAAATATCAGTGGCCGATCCCGCCATTTTCCAAGTGGAATGCTGAGGGCGCCATTGATGCGAAATGCTCGCGCGAATTTTTCCGCCGAATGCATCGACATCGAATTCCAGTCCAACGCGCTGTTTGCTGACGCGCGACAAGTCAGCCGTGACGGATTGAAGGTCGAGGCCGCGCGTCAAACTCAGCCCTGCGAGGGTGAGGCGATTGCCCTGCCAACTGGTCGCACCGCGCAGGCGCGAAAAAGTTTGGCGAAACCACGGCGATGCAATCATGATCTCGTCAGCACTGAAGCGACCAGCTTCGGTTTCACTTGCGGACAAAATTGCGCTTCGCAGCAAAATCACAGTTGGCCCGTCTTCGAAGCGCAGATTCGAGCTGCCGACGCTGACGTTCTCAGGAAGCAGATTGTGCAGCGTCGTCCAGGCGCGCTGGCTCAATGCTCGCCCTGATGGATTCTTGCGACTGAGCTCCCCATGCAATTGTCCAATCGAAAGGTTGTGAACAGCTCGTCCCCGAGCGTGCAGCAGGATTCTCTTGAGATTCAAGTCGACGCTCGCTTCCGTCGCAGTGAGATCGATGCTGAATGCGTTTTCGCGCGTGCTCGTGACGCGAAGGCCACTAATCACAACCGGACGCAGAAACGGCGCGTCGATCTTGTCAAACTTAACAACGAGCCCTTCTTGCCGCGCCTTCCGCCAGAGCCAAAAACGAACACCATTGGAAACAGCAAAAGGTGTCAACCAAATCCCGAGCAGCACTGTCAGAAGGATCAGCAGGCTGGCGAATAAGAATCGAGTCTTGAACGGCATCGGTTGGCAAAAACGTGAATCCTGATCAGTGAATCGTGATTAGTGAAACCGGTCCGGCGATCAAACACCTTGCACTAATCACTGATTACTATTCACTTTTCTTCTCGTTCTTGAAGATCAATCGCAGCGGCTGTTCCGCGTGAATCCGTTCGTCGAGTTGTTTTTGCAAAGCGCGTTCAGCCTGAGCTGGCAAATCGCTTTCTGCCGCTTTTTTCCGGGCGAGTTGAGGCAAGATCGATAATTCGCTTTGCACATCGTCTCCAGAAATTCGATTCCAAAAGCCGTTTTCAAACGCGAGGACGTCCACCTGATCCTGCTCGACGTCGAGAATCTGAGCGTGCGGAACCCGGACGACGATTTCATCAGGTCGAGTATCGATGGCCAGATCTTGTCGCAAATCGAATCCGGCTTTAAAAGTGAATGTTCCGTGCAGCTTTACCCGCTTCGAGCTGCCCACCCAGGTGTGTAACAATTCGTGTTCCACTTCCATCCGTCGCGAGAGAACCACCAGCTGGCTCACCGGTGTTGTTTGTTCCATGTAGACGCGGTTGTTGATCGTGATGCGCGGCTGCAAGTGCGCGATATCGATGAAAGCCGAACGCAAATCTTTGCCGAGGCGTTCGAGCTGGGCGGTGCCTTGTGTGGCGGTACGTGCTGGCCAGGTTTCAACGCGCAGGAACACAAGCACGATGACCGCAGCCACGATGAGCGCGACAAGAGTGAAAGCGATTGGCCAGGAAAATCGTGCCTGCGCCGCAGAGAATTTCTTCATAGGGCCCAGATTACCGCAAAAAAAGTACCGCCCCCCACGCCCGATGGGCGTGAAGGGCGGCTGTTCCCCCCAGAACAATCGTGGAAAACTCTGAGGCTAGTAATCGAGCTTACGGCTGGTGGCAACAAAATTTTGCATGAACTTATGCGAGGTGCCATTGAGTTTGCAAAGAAGATGTCGATCTTTCTCACTGACGAGTTAGATCGCGGTCGCGCCGAGAGATCAAAGAGAAGGTGGAGCTTGCGCAAGCTCGCCCAGAGGGTTCTAGTTTTGCATGCGCAATCAGGATGGCAAAACCCGGCAGAGTCTCGCTGGTTCATTACTCGTCGCGCATCCCAATATGCTCGATCCGAATTTTCGGCGCGCGGTGCTCTTTATTTCCGTTCATGATCCAAACGATGGCGCGCTCGGCGTAATCATCAATCGCCCGCTCGACAGACAAGTGGCCGATCTTGTGACCGAGACGCCACCGGAAGGCCTTTCCGAAGTGCCTGTTTTTCTCGGCGGACCGGTCGGCAAAAATCAGCTGATGTTTGCAGCGTTTGAATGGCAGAAAGGCGAA
>VBQB01000073.1 GCA_005887855.1 Verrucomicrobiota bacterium
GACTTCTCCAAGATCCCGGCCAGCAGCCCTGCCTCGGCAATCCTCGCGTCAGTTCCGGGGACCGACGAAGCGAAGGACGCGGTTTTGCTGGCGCAAGTTCCAACAACGATGACCGTCAAACCCGCCGAAGCACAAGCCAAAGTTAAAGTCGAGTATGGCGGTGACCCCAAATTCGAGCCGATCAAGGGAACGTCGATGGCTTATGCTACGAACACCCAAGACAAGGTAATTAAAGTTGGAGATGTTTATTATCTTTGCCTTCAGGGCGTATGGTTCATGTCTCCCAATCCGCAAGGGCCGTGGACGACAGCCACATCGGTTCCGCAGGAGATCTACACGATTCCGCCGAGCTCGCCGGTTTACAACGTGACCTACGTCACACAGACAACGAATCCCGACGGTACCGTTCAATCCGGCTATACCGCAGGATACTTGGGCGCGTTCGTCGTGGGCGCCGCTACCGGAGCGATCATCGCTAATGGGAGCGGATACTGGTGGCCGCCGTACACTTATGGGGGCTACTACCCTTACGCCGCCACATACGGCGGAGCGTACTGGGGAACAGCCCACTACAACTCGGCGACGGGAGCCTACGGCTGGTCGCAGACTGCCTATGGCCCGTACGGATCGGCGACGAGAGGAGCTGCCTACAATCCTTACACTGGCACCGCCGCGCGAGGCGCCACGGTGTCGACACCGTATGGAAGCAGAAGCGCGGCGCAGGCCTATAATCCGTACACGGGAGCTTATGCTCAGACAAGACAAGGTTCGAGTCCGACCGCTCAGTGGGGCAGCTCCTACGTCTCGAAAGGAGATAAGAGCGCATACGCACAACATTATTCGACTGCAAACGGAACAGTCGGATCGATCGAAGGTTCGCAGGGTGGCAAAGCCGCAGGCGCGAGCACCGCACGGGGAAACACTGCTGTCGGCAAAACCTCCAGCGGCAATATGTACGCCGGTCACGATGGCAATGTTTATAAGAACACCGGTAACGGCTGGCAGAAGTACGACAACGGAGGTTGGAATTCGGTGGACAAGCCTTCGTCATCGCCCAATTGGAGTGGCGCGGAGAACGCGCAGCAGCGGTCCGGCTCCGGAGACGCTAACGCCAATCGAACGGGCCAGAGTGGTTATACTAGAGGTAGCCAGGAAACAAGCCGCTCGAGTGGTAGCGGCGGCTATAATCGTTCAGGTGGAGGCGGCGACAGCTGGGCCTCGCAACGCGACGACATGCAGCGCGAATCCCAGAATCGGTCGCGGGGTGGACAGGAGAGCCAGCGCTTCCAAGACTTTCAGCGGAGCGGCGGCGATCGATGGGGCGGTGGTGGAGGATGGGGCGGTCGCGGCGGCGGCGGGGGCAGGGGGCGACGATGACAATTAATGCTTGGAACTCACGTCTAAATTTTTTATAGAACTAAGAACACAAACAACACATCAAACAACCATATGAAAAAGCTATTAACACTAACAAGCATTGTCAGCGCCATGGCGATCCTGGCCCTAGTGGCAGGATGCCAGACCATGGCCACCAACAGCAGCGAAATCGCTTCATCCAAGAAAGAGAATTTGCTCGCGCAGGCGGGTTTCAAGACCAAAACGGTCACCACCCCTAAGCAGCAGCAACGCGTAAGTCAGCTGGCCCAGGGCAGGGTCTCGGCCGTGAAATACAACGGAAAGTTGTATTACGTGTATCCGACTGGGAAGAAAGACCAGATCTACGTCGGGAAGCAAGCCCAATTCAACGCCTATAAGCAGGCGCTCCAGGCGAGCCAACAGGCTCAGCAAGGTCAACAGCAGATGGCGGGAAACCCTATCTTTGTAGGAGAGACCGCGGGACCCAACCACATCGAAGTCGAGCAGTTTGATGGCTTTGGTCCGATGGGCGTCGAGGCCATGGGAGATTATTAAGAACAGCGACAGATAACGCGAGGACAGCAGCCCGATGGCTGCTGTCCTTTTGATTTAGAACCAAGATGAAGCAGACAATGTGAAACGGACTCAAATCGTTTTAGGAGTCACGGTCCTCACGTTGGGATTCCTGTCAGTGGTTCCGGGTATTCGCGCGACCGAACCGCCGGAAGTCGATACAAACGGTAACGTGATGGGCGAACCTGCCGCCCTGGGCGAGGGCGCTGCGATGAGCTTACCTCTTAAGACAACCGAGAATTTTAGCTACGGCGCGGTCACCGAATCCTCCGCTGAGGCCGCTGAGGCGGATAAATTAGCTAAGCAACTTGCCAACCCAATCTCCTCGCTCATCAGCGTGCCTTTTCAGGCAAATGAAGACTTCGCCTATGGCCCTTCGCACAACGGCTACAAGTTCACCCTTAACATTCAACCAGTCATTCCGATCTCAATCAGCAGAGACTGGAACCTGATTCTGCGCACAATCTTCCCGATCGTTTCGCAACACGATCTCTTTTACGTCGAGAACGTGCCGAAGAATTCGCCGCTGCAGCCGCAAAACCGTTCGCAGGATGGCTTAAGCGACACGACTCAGAGCTTTTTTTTCTCGCCTAAGAAGCCGGGTCCATTCGGACTTATCTGGGGGATAGGACCGGCATTTCTCTATCCGACCGGAACCCATCCGTTTCTCGACACGGGCACTTTCTCGATTGGACCCACAGTCGTTGTGCTGAAGCAGATGGGGGGCTTAACCGCGGGCGCGCTCATGAACCAGCTCTGGTCGGTCGTAATCGAGGAACACCGCAGCAGTGTCAGCCAAATGTTCCTTCAACCGTTCGCAGCATACACGACAAAGACCCATACGACTTTCACCCTGAGTACGGAATCCACAGCAAACTGGAATAACACCCCGGGCGACGCGAAATGGACCGTGCCGCTCATTTTTCAAATCAGCCAGATTCTGAAAATTGGAAAGCAGCCGATCAGCCTCCAAATCGGCGGCAAATACTATGCGGACTCGCCGCGTTACGGCCCTGATTGGGGTGTCCGCTTCGCCTTGACGCTGCTCTATCCCACAGGCGGGCGCCCCGAACCCATCGAGAAGACTGGCTTTGTGAAATAGCCGTGAATCTTAATGGAGATATAAGGGCAGCATTCGGTAGGAGGCGGTGTGATAAACAGATGACTCGTGAGGCAGCCTGTCACGTCACAAACTTCTGGAACTGAATGAACGAAACCGCGAATCCGACAGAGCCAATTAAAACGTCACCGCGCCGATTGGGAATGCGTCGCTTCTCGACAGTGGAACTTCTAATTGCTCTCGCGTTGCTCTTCTTCTTTTTCCCTTTTGTCGAAGAGATCAAAGGTGGAGATATCATCGTGTCGCTTTTACTCTCGCTGGTGTTGCTCTCCGCCGTTTTTGCCGTCGCGAGTCGTCGCAGCACGCTAATTATCGCGCTCTTGTTGGCGATCCCAGCGATTGTGGGCAGGTGGATAAACCATTTTCGGCCGGAGCTGGTTCCGCCGACGATATTTCTCGTCGCGGGACTTGTCTTAGTTGCTTTTGTCGTCGTGAACCTACTGCGCTTCGTTCTGCGCGCACATTCGGTAAACGTCGAAGTCCTCTGCGCGAGTATTTCCGCCTACCTGATGCTCGGTTTAATCTGGACGATCGCGTACTGGCTCGTGGACCAAATTGTGCCAAATGCCTTCGCGTTCAACACGACCACCGGGACGAAGGAGTCGATGGAAGGTTTCAACGCTTTCTATTTCAGCTTTATCACGCTGAGCACGGTCGGCTACGGCGATATCACTCCGGTTTCGAAAGTCGCGCGCATGCTTGCGGCAACGGAAGCGATGACCGGGCTGCTCTATGTGGCGGTCCTGATCGCCCGGTTAGTCGCCCTTTATTCCAGCCCGAAACCTGATGATTCCTGAGCATTCTAAGTGCGTAGGTTTTAGAAAGGGCGACCGATGCGATAGCCTTAAAGTGTTATTGGCACAACGCTGCAGGTATGACAACATCGCTTAGATGAGTACCGACGACTCTGGTCAACACCCCTAAATCTCATGAATCCCAAACGTTCAAAAATATCTATCCGGACTCGCCTCATCGTTGCCGTAACGTGCCTCGCATTTTTCGCGGGTTGCGCACAAATCGCCGTCGTGTCGGAAAAACGTCCTGCCCCGTTGCCGCCCGGCTCAGATGCGGATCGGGTGGCAACGCAAACGATCGATCGCGCGCTAGTCGAAGAAAAGAAGCAGCCAATCGTCGCTCTCGGCGGGTTCGTAGCCGCCGCGCGAGACTCATTACGCCAGCTCGATCGCAACCCGGCGAATGCAGAAGCGCGGCGCGATTACAACTTCGCGGTCGCACGTATTTTCACTGTCGTTCGCGACGCGAAATTGGATCCGTGGACTCAGCCGATGCGCGTCGGAGCGAACGGCGAATTTACTCTCACGTGGAAGCGCGATCCGCGCCCCGAGTGGGACCCGGCCCTCTACGACTTGATTCCTGCCGATGAGCTCGATTTCAAGGGGACCTACGTGAAGGATCACGTGACAAAAGAGGGAATCGGCGCGCCACTCGTAGCGAAGCGAGAACTCACCGCGCAACAAGCTAGTGCGTTCTTCTGTCCGCCATATATTTATTATAGCGTTACCGCGACAGCGCAATTCGAAGGTTCGCGCTGCGTTATCTCGGTCAACGATCCGTTGGCCGCCGAATCAGTCCGCGTTGACGGACATACCTATCCCCTGGCCGCAAATTTCACAGCCTCATATGCCCTCCTGCTTGCCCGGGAAAAGCCCCAGAAGCTTGGGTTCGCCCGTCTGCTCCGGCCGCAGGAATACGCCGCGACCGCCCGAGTCGCCCGGCTGGAACCCTATAATCCAAACAAAACCGTGGTGCTCGTCATCCATGGTCTTATGGACACACCGGTAACGTGGGTGCCAATGGTGAATGATCTGCGCGGCGATGTGGATTTCCGGCGCAATTACCAGGTTTGGTTCTACAGCTATCCCAGTGGCTATCCTTATCCTTACTCGGCCGTTATCCTGCGGCAGGAGCTCGACGCCATCGAAAAGAAATTTCCGCTGCGCAAACCGATGGTGGTTATCGGCCATAGCATGGGTGGATGCATCACAAGAACGCTCATCACCGACACTGGGACAAAACTCTGGATGGACGCCTTCGGCCGCCCCCCCGCGAAAACAGAGATGCCGGCCGCCAGTAAACACCTTCTCGAGGAAGCGATCATCTTCAAGCATCGAGGAGAAATAGGGCGCGTAGTCTTCATGTCCACTCCGCATCGCGGTGCCAATCTCGCCAGCAACTGGATCGGGCGCATCGGCTCGATGTTAGTGAGAACGCCAACGAAGCTGCTCACAATCGGCCGGACCTTGCGCGAATCGCTTACCACCGACCCTGCCGCGCTGCAATTGAAGAGTGTTCCGAATAGCGTGGATACTATGGCGCCGAATAATCGTTTCGTAATGGGGATTAACACCATTCCGATCACGCCGGGAATTCCATATCACTCCATTATCGGTGATCGCGGCCGCGGCGATAGTCCGAACAGCAGTGACGGTGTTGTTCCTTATTGGAGCAGCCACCTCGATGGTGCCAGGAGCGAATTTATCGCGCCGTGCGATCACGGTTCGCCGAAAAATCCGCAAGCCATCGCCGAGGTGCATCGGATTCTCAAACTTAACGCTCAATCCAATTGAGCCCATCTGCATCATCGCTGTGCTCAATTAAATCATCACCCTGCTAAGATCGTGGTCGATGGAGGTTCTTCGTCCCGGCGCAGCAGAATTTGAAAGCCGCGCAAACGTTGAGCTTGTCAGTCGCGCTGCGCGTGGCTTGCTGCGCGCGTAAGTCGTTATGCCGATAATGAAGGATCTGATGCGAGTCATTCGATGGGTTGGCGCACTGCTCGTTCTTCTCGCAGCCATCATCGCTATTGCCTGGGCATTTGGCGGCGTGTGGTTTGACGCTCCATTCGGAGCGGGCAACCGGATCGCGGCCGCAGTGCTCGCGACAACGTTCATCGTCGTCCTCCTATTCGTAAGGTCATTCTGGCGAAAACTGGGCATCTTCGTCGTGCTCTTTGCCGGCGTACTCATCTCGTGGTTGACGCTTTCTCCGACCAACGATAGCGACTGGCAGCCGGACGTGGCCCAGAAAGCGTGGGCCGACATTCAAGGCGACGAAGTAACGTTGCACAACGTTCGCAACTGCGACTACTGGACCGAGGAGACGCGCACTGTGCGCATCTCGCAGATCACCGGCATCGACCTCGCGGTCGATTACTGGGGCTCGCCCTGGATCGCGCATCCCATCGCCAGCTTTTAATTCGCTGACGCGCCGCCGCTCTGCTTCTCCGAGACGC
>VBQB01000420.1 GCA_005887855.1 Verrucomicrobiota bacterium
AGCGGCGTTTGGCCGTGCTTGCCAATGGCGAAACTATTGAATTCAGCAAAGCATGCCTGGCGATGGGCAGCCGGCCAGTGCGACCGCCCGTTGCCGGAGTCAATCTCGGCAACGTCATTTACCTGCGAACGATCCGCGACACGCTCGCTTTAAAGGAGATGGCGGGTGTGGAACGAGGCATCATGGTCGTGGGCGGCGGACTGCTTGCATGCGAGGCAGCAGCGAGTTTGCGCATGATGAAACTAAAGATCGGTCTAATGCATCGTGATCCTTATTTGTTGAACCGCTATCTGGATTCGGAAACCGGCGCGTGGCTCACCGATTACTTTGCAAAACACGGGGTGATTCTGTCGCTGGGCGAAAGTCTCAACGGCTTCGAAGGCAAAACCGTTTTGCGCAATATCCAGACAAAGAGCGGCAACCGCTTCCCAGTCGGTCTCGCTGTGGTTGCGTGCGGCGCAGAACCGAACCTTGACCTTGTCCGCAACACGCCACTATCGGGACCGCACGGGTCCCCTGTTACTGAATATCTCGAGACAGAAGAAAAGGGAATTTACGCCGTTGGCGACCTGGCATTTTATCCGGACCGGATCATGGGTGGTGTGCGGCGTCAGACACATTGGGAAAACGCGCGCGAACAGGGCCTCGTTGCCGGCGCGAACATGACAGGCAAAAAGCGCATTCGCTACGAGCAGGTTCCCTGTTTTTGGACAGAGATGTTCGATTTGCGCATGGATTTTGTCGGCGATTTCAGTGTCTTGCCGACTCGTGTCGACCTTCAAGGCACATACACGAAGAAAAAATTTGTCGCCCGCTATTATCAAGGAGACAAACTCCGGGCCATTCTTCTTTGCCAGCAAGCGCAGCGTGACGTGGATTCTGCCAAGACGCAGTTGCGCCAGGCGCTCGGGAAATAAAGGGGTTCCATGGATCAGTACATATCAGCTGGGATTTCAAACCCCGAATTGCTCACTCGCACAAGCTTCCAATCCCACGGCTTCCCCGAGAACCGATGCCACTCCAACTCGAAAGGTGTAGGAAGTTTGTTAACGCGCTGGTCGAGCACTTCCATCACGCCGTCGTCGCTACTATACAGCGCGATTTTGCCGATCCAGATCGCGCGCCGCGTTTCGACCTGCACGGCAGGGCCAGATGCCATGATCCTGGAGCCACGTATCCATCGAAAGCCTTCTCGCATGCGTTCGAGAACTCGCGCGCGATCATCGCCCCACTGATCATGATAATCACTGCCGATGAAATCGGCTACAGTTTCCCAGTTTCGGCCATCAATTGCGTGAAAGAAATTTTCGGTGTGCAACCGAACCTGATGCTGAGGTCGCCAGAGCCAGATCAGATATAGTCCAATGCACAGGGCCAGGGCCAACCCGCCAAAGAATCCGCCACGGAACGTAATCGTCACAGATTTGCGAGCTTATTCTCGCCCGCAGATTACGTCATTTCAAAGGCGACCGTTCGTCCCTCCACATCCCGAACGAAAGTGGCGACAATACCGCGCAGGTAAATAATCACCTGCATATGGGACCATCTTCGGCCGAGCTGAGAAGCCCGAGGGAGCTGGACCTTCGCTGAAAGCGCCGCTTAACGTGATCTTCAGATCCAACTAGACGCCCGAGCCAGCCGATGCGAGTCGCTTATTGGAGAACGTCTCGCAGGAGTGATGGTTCTCGGCTTCGCGCGGAACTGGGATTCCAGTCAACAATTCTTCCGATATCGACGCTTATGACTCCCGCGCGGCTCCCGAATCTCACGGAAGCGAGTTCAGTAATTCGAGTGGCGATCGTCTGCGAACCGGAGACGAAAGTCCTGGCCGACTCCCTCGAGAGACTGCTTACGGAGGCGAACGGATTCACGTTTTCCCGATTCGAGTATGCTGCCGAGTCCGGTCTCAAGCCGAAACCGGCCAACCCTCGCAATCCCGACGTAGTCGTCGCCACGCTGGATTCGTTTCAAGCAACGAAAACTCAACGTGTTTTCGCGCCGCTGCAACGGGCTTTTCCCCATCGCCCAGTGCTGGTGACTGCGACGGACCCGGAGGCGTTTGATGTTTTCCCATTACTGCAAATGGGCGCCGCGGATTTCCTATTGCCTCCGTTGCGGCGTTCCGAAGTATTGCCACGCATTATGCGGCAGGCGCAGGTCACCTGCCGCGGCAATGCACTCGTCCAAAAACTCAAGCAGGATATCGGCCTCAAACAGATCATCGGCGATAGCGCCGTGTTTCTTGACAAAGTCCTGTGTGTACCGCGTTTCGCGCGGTGTGACGCGACAGTGCTGATCTCAGGCGAATCCGGCACCGGCAAGGAACTCTTCGCGCGCGCCATTCATTATCTAAGTCCGCGGGCAGGGCGGCCATTCGTTCCAGTTAATTGCGGTGCGCTTCCAGAAAACCTCGCCGAAAGCGAGCTCTTCGGCCATAAACGCGGAGCGTTCACTGGCGCCGCGTGTGATCAAGCGGGGCTGATCCGTGAGGCCGAGGGCGGTACTTTGTTTTTGGATGAGATCGACTGCCTCACGCCTCAGGCACAAGTGAAGCTGCTCCGTCTGCTACAGGACGGAGAGTACCGTTCCGTCGGCTCGCAGCAGACTCTTCATGCAAACATCCGGGTCGTCGCGGCAACGAACGCCGATTTTAGTTACATGGTGCGCGAAGGAAAATTTCGTGAGGATTTATTCTATCGCCTGAACGTACTCTCGCTCACCCTTCCGCCGTTGCGCGAACGTCGCGGCGACATCCTCTTGCTAGCTCACGACTTTCTGGAGAAGCACGCTGCAATCACGGACAGGCAGCCGAAAAAACTCTCGCTCGCCGCGCTTAACCGGCTGCTCAGTTATTCATGGCCGGGTAACGTACGCGAACTCCAAAACGTGCTGACGCGCGCCATCGTCCTTTCCGATAGAGACTCGGTCGAGCCTTCAAACCTTGACCTTCCGGACAACTTCGCTGCGGAAGAGCAGTCATTCCAAGCGATGAAATCCCGCGCGGTTCAGCGATTTGAGCATGACTTTCTCGCAACGGTCCTGCATGCGCACGATGGAAACATCACTCGCGC
>VBQB01000074.1 GCA_005887855.1 Verrucomicrobiota bacterium
TCAAAGGAATGGTCGCAGAAGAACTTGGGCGTGTCGATTGGAGCGGCGAACCTCGCGGCTACGCTAACTTCGGAGGAAATAGATCTGGAGGTTAAGAAAGTTCCATCTGGCGGCATTCCCAATGCCTCGATTGCCAGCTGAGGAAGTCTAATAAATCGATTGCGCTACTCAGGGCGTTAAGTATGGGATCTCAATGAGCGTAGCCTTGCTAGCAAGTTACGTCCCGGCACTGCGGGCGACGAAGGTCGATCCAATGACGGCCCTACATTATCAATAAAGCCGATTCATTGTAACGGTCGGCCGCGTGCATCGCCCGTTGACCTGCAGCCAGCCGACGCTGAGCTTCTAAAATGTCCGTGACTCAGACCCAAGTGGTCCCCGCATTTCGCAGAACTACCGAGACTTTCGCGGCTGGAGCGAAGACGCTCGAACAAAAGTATTTTGTTTCACCAGAGATTTTTGCGGAGGAGCAGGAGAAAATCTTTTCCAGATGCTGGATGTTAGTCGGGCATCAGAGTCAGATCGGTAAGGGCGGGGATTATTTCACTGCGCAGGTGGCTGGCGAAAGTTTGATCATTATTCGCGATCAGCGCGGCACCGTTCGCGGGTTTTACAATGTTTGTCGTCATCGCGGGACGCGACTCAGGGAAGACGCATGTGGACATGTGTCGGCGATTCAATGTCCGTACCATGCGTGGACGTACGGACTTGATGGGCGATTGATCGGCGCGCCGCATATGAATGAAGTTCCGGGTTTTGATAGGGCGGATTATTCACTGCACGCGGCGAACCTTGGATTATGGGAAGGATTCATCTTCGTCAACCTGGCGGAATCCCCTACTCCCCTGGAAGAATGGTTTGCCCCCTTGACCAGAAAATTTTCTCACTGGAATCTGCCGACGCTGCGCTCGGCGAAACGGATCGATTACGATGTGCAAGCCAATTGGAAGCTGATCTTCGAAAATTATTCGGAGTGCTATTATTGTCCGGGAGTGCATCCGGCCCTCTCGAAATTATCGCCGTATAATTCAGCGGAGAACGATCTCGCCGAAGGGCCGTTCCTCGGTGGTTTCATGCGAATCACGAAAGGCAACAGCCTCACCATGACCGGCAATGCCTGCGCGTTGCCGGTGGGCGACGTCAATGCCGAGGATTTTCACCGCGTTTTCTACTACTCCATTTTCCCTAACATGCTGCTGAGCATGCATCCGGATTATGTGATTGTGCATCAGCTTCGCCCGCTGTCGCCGGAACGGACTTTAATCCATTGTGATTGGTTTTTTCATCCAGAAGCGTTCGAGCGAAAAGATTTTAAACCACGTGACGCAATCGAATTCTGAGACATGACTAACAAGCAGGACTGGCACGTGTGCGAGTTGAGCCAGCAAGGAATCGAGTCACGCGCGTATCAACCCGGTCCGTATTCGCCACGGGAAAGTATCCCGGCGGCGTGGGATAGGGAGTATCTTCGTTTCATGAAGTGAAGCGAAACGTGATTTGTTAAAACGCTACATCGTTACAACGGAAGGTGAATCGGCCGCTCCGCCGGGCGATGTTAAGGTTAGCCCCGAAAGCTTTCGGGGGCTGTTGTTAGCATCGAGCGACGACAGCTTGATCCACCTCCACCCATTTCGTCCGCGTTACCTATCGCGCCGTAGTCTCGACCTAGGCGGATTCGCTGTTAAGACTCCTAATATTTGACTGCGGCGTCTTATGGAAGCGGCTGCGACGAGTTTCTCGAAGCGCGCCACGCGTCGGCTGAACGGACATATTGCGCTTGATTGCTCGGCGCCGGTTCGAGATCGAGACTACAAGGAGGGAACATTCCCGCGTAATCAATAGAATGCGCGAGCAAAGCCCGAAGCGAAGCGGCTGGCATACTCCAAACTGAACCGTGCGATCGCACCTTTCGTCAATCAGTGTTCACTATACCATTTTTCAGTATTTTCGGCGTCGTTCCTGACCCGATTAACGACAGGCTCGACTTTCTTCCCGAAAAGATGTAGAAACCTCAGTTCCATGCCCAGTACAAAGTCAGTTTCATACGACAACCTGATCGTGTGCGCGTGCGGGGCTCACGAATACATGGCGCGCGGTGCGGTCGACGCTGCGCTTTTCAGGGGCGAGTTGGATTCAAAATGGAAGCAATTTCTCCGCTGCATGGAAGCCAAAAAACGCGCCGACGAACTGGATCTGGACTTGGACGACTCCGCCATTGCCACGGCAGCAGAAGCTTTTCGTTATGAACACGATCTGATCACTGCGGAGGAGACGGAAGCATGGCTGGTGACACGACGGCTCACACTTGATGATTTCAGCGACTACTTTACCCGGCAATATTGTGCCAGCACGCTCAATGAAAAGATTGTTCCGGAGGAAGTTGAATACACTTCCGCGTCGTCGGAACTACGCCAGTTATTCGTGACGGAATTGATTCTATCCGGAGAATTGGACCGGATGACGACTGAGTTGATATGGCGTCTGGCTGCTCGTTGCGCCGCGAAAGATTCCGATCCGGATGCGATCGCGGGCGAAGAACGAAAGTTTTTCGATCGCAACGAGGTTGAATCGGCGCAACTTTCCAATTGGCTGAAGCGACTTGGACGCGATTCGCAGTGGTTCAATGAAATGGTGGTGATGGAAGCAGCATATCGCCAGCGGTGTGACACCGTGCTTGTCCCGCAAGCGCGTCAACGCGAATTGGTGATGCTACGATTGCCTCTGACGCGATTCGAAACTGAAGTAATCGAGCTGGAATCGCGCGATGCCGCCAAAGAAGCGCTGTTTTGTGTGCGTGAAGACGGCATGTCAATGGAGGAAGTTGCCATGGAAGGGCGCTACCCATATCGCCGTGCGGATTTTCTCATGGAAGAAATTCCCGTCGATGCCCAGCAAAGATTTCTAAGCGTATCAGCGGGAGATGTGCTGGAACCGGTCGTGCGCGGCGACGGATTCGAACTGTGTCGTATTGTCAAAAAGATCGAGCCGCAACCGGAGGATCCGAGTGTTAGATTGCGAATCGAGCAGCGGCTCCTTGATCGGCATTTCTCCGAGCTCGCCAGCAAGTACGTACAATGGCGACTTGGTGTTTCCATTTCAGCGGAATGAAAACTCAAGATAGCGAAATTCTGCGGCGTTCATCGGTGTTCCGGTTTCTTTCTGACGATCATTTTGGCGCGATTGAGCCGCTGTTGCAGGAAGAACACTACGATTTTGGTGACGTAATCGTAAAACAGGACGATCAGGCCGATTCATTTTACGTTTTAACTAGAGGACGCGCGCGCGCGCTGAAGATCAAACCAAATGGTGAGGAAATCCCATTGGGGGTGTTGAAACCAGGCGACTCGTTCGGAGAAGCCGCGTTGTCTGAGGGTGGAACGCGAAACGCGACCGTGCGCTGTAGCACGGCGGTAGATCTTCTACGGATCGATCGCGACGACTTTCTGCGGCTCGTCCATCGCGTGCCCGAGTTGAAGCAGTATGTCGAGACGACCGGACGTAGTCGGGCCCTGCAAAGCTTCCTTTATCAGTTCAGCAATTTCGGCCGACTTCCAACGCCTGTGTTGCGCAGCATGATCGACAAACTGAGGCGAATCGCATTCGAAAAAGGCAGTCTCATCATCCGTGAAGGAGACGACGCCGGACCACTCTATGTGATTGAAAAAGGAAGGGCGCGCGCCTTTGCCAGAGTCGACGGACGCGAGCGCAATCTTGCGTTCTATCGCGCGGGGGATTTTTTTGGTGAACTGTCGATCTTGAACGGCTCACCGCGCGCGGCGTCGGTGGAAGCATCCACCGATTGCCAATTGCTCGCGCTCGATGCGAAGTCAGTGAAGGACTTACGCCGCCGATTCCCTGAGTTTAGCAAGTTGCTGAGCGAGCGGCTCGCGCTTTACCAGGCAAAAACGGAAGCACGCATTCCGTTAGATTTCACAACCGAACTGCTGCCTGCGGAGACACAGGTTCACGACAAGGTGGAGTTGGACGGTCAACAACCGCTTGCTGAGGGCGAAGAGAAAGAAGAGCCGTTCGCCGACGAGCGGGGCTTATTCCGCAAACGCGGCAAACGCATCCGCAAGATCGATCACATCATGCAAATCGACGAGATGGATTGTGGCGCGGCGAGTCTCGGGATGATTTGCCGGCATTTCGGTCGGAAGGTAAGTTTGGCGCGCATTCGGCAGCTCTGCCACACGGCAACGGACGGCACGAGCCTGAAGGCGCTTTCTCGCGCTGCAACCGAACTCGGATTGGCGGCGCGCGCATTGAAAGTCTCGTTCCGCAATCTCCCAATGATGCCGCTGCCAGCCATAGTACATTGGGAAGGCAATCACTGGATCGTTCTCCATGATGTTGATGAGCAGTTTGTGCGCGTGGCCGATCCGGCGCTTGGCCTGCGGAAAGTTCCGCGTCGCGAATTTGAAGCAAAGTGGACGGGTTACGCGGCGCTGTTCGATTACACGCCAGCATTCGAGCAAGCTCCGGAAAGCAAGCCAACGCTGGCGTGGGTCTTTCCATTCCTCGCGCGCTTTAAGGTCGTCTTGCTTCAAGTCCTGGGCCTGGCCGTCGCCGTAAGTTTCCTTCAACTGCTCTTTCCGGTGTTCACGCAGATGGTGGTGGACAAGGTCATTGTCGAAAATGATATCGGTCTGCTGACGACGATTCTGCTCGGCATGCTCGCCGCGCTCGTCTTCGTGCAACTCGCCACCCTCGCGCAAGAATATTTGCTCGCCTTTGCCGCCGTGCGGCTCGACACCGCGGTGCTTGATTTCTTGAGCCGGAAACTTCTCTCGTTGCCGATGACTTATTTCACAAGTCGTCGGACAGGCGACATTCAACGCCGGCTTGATGGGGCGAGGCAAGTTCGACAATTTGCAGTTCAACAGGGAATTGGCGCATTGCTGGCGCTAATCTTTCTCTTCGGCGCTCTTATTTTAATGGGGATGTACAGTCCGCTCCTCATGCTTGCCTTCCTGGCAACGACACCGCTCTATGTCGGGTTAATGATTTTTTCGGTGAAAGTGCTTCGCCCCTTGTATCAGGGCACGGAAGAAAGCCAGGGTAAATACAGTTCGCACCAAATCGATGCGATCAAGGGCATCGAGGCAGTGAAGGCGGCGTCCGCCGAGAGCGCATTTCGTGACGCTATGCTTAACGAATTTCTCTCCGTTTCGCAAAAGCTATTCAAGGCCAGCTTCATCACGATGTCGTATGACAGTGTCCTGCAGAGCATAGGTCTTCTCTCCACCGCGATTTTCTTGTGGGTGGGCGCGACACAAGTGATTCACGGGCACTTGAGCGTCGGTGGATTTGTCGCATTTAGCTCGCTGACGGCAATGGCGTACGCAGGAATTTTGCGCGCGCTCGGAGTTTGGGACAGCCTGCAATTCGCCGCCGTCCTCCTGAATCGCCTAAACGACATTTTTGAGCAAGAGCCGGAGCAAGGCCATGACCGTTCCCGTCTCATCCCGGTGCATAGCTTGGAAGGGCATATCGAGCTGCGCGGAGTCAGTTTCAAATACGGCGGACCCGAAGCACCTGATATTTTGAAAAATATTACGCTGAATCTCGCGCCGGGACGCATGGTCGCATTCGTGGGCCGCAGCGGCTGTGGCAAAACTACGCTGGTCAAGTTAATTGCCGGCCTGCTGGAACCCACGGAAGGGACGATCTTTTTCGATAATGTCGATCTAAAGACGCTCAATTATCGCGATGTGCGCCGGCACATCGGAACGGTGCTTCAGGAAAATCACATGTTTAACGAAACGATCGCGCGCAATATCTCGTTTGGCGATCCAGAGCCGGATCTCGATCGCATCCTTGCCGCCGCTCAAGCCGCCGCGGCGCACGATTTCATCATGCGCCTCCCGCTTGGCTACGAGACAAAGATTGGCGAATCGGGTCTTTCTCTCTCCGGTGGTCAGAAGCAACGCATCGCCATCGCGCGGGCAATCTACAACAATCCTCCGGTCTTGATCTTTGATGAGGCAACGAGCGCGCTCGATACAGAATCGGAACGCGCGATCCAGGATAATCTTGGGCGGCTAATGGCTGGCCGCACAACCATCGTGATCGCCCATCGACTAAGCACGATTCGCGAAGCGCATTCGATTGTGGTGCTCGAACAGGGGAGTGTCGCCGAGGTCGGCTCGCATGATGAGCTGATGGCGCAACGCGGTCTTTATTATTACCTTTCGAGCCAGCAGCTAGGAATCTGAATTGATTCGGCAATGATTTCCCAATTAACTCAACGCGGCTCCATTGATGCAGAATCCGAAATGTCGCCGCAGGAGCCGCCACCTTGGATCATCCGGTCGACAGCGTGGCTATTGATGGCGGCGTTTCTGGTTGCGCTGCTCATCGCCATTGTGATGCGACTGCCGGAAACGGTGCCGCGTTACCGTCGACGAGGGCCAACCTGTAAACGCCGGCGAGGAGTTGTTTGTTTTGCGCTCTGACGAGATCCGCGGCTGGGATACCCAGTTTCGGACTCTCACCGAGGATTTACGCAGCAAGGAAGAAAGTCTCACTCAATATGAGACTGCTTACGTTGCGCAACTTGAGATCAAGAAGGCCGAAATCGAGCAGGCAAAAAGCGAAGTAAAATTCCGCGAGAATCACGCGGCTACGAGCCGCGACCTCGTCTCGCGCATGGAGAAATTAGCCAAGCAGGGCGGTGAATCGGAAATCGATCTTGTAAAGTTGAAACTCGATTTAGCCGGCTCCGAAAAAGATTTGAGTGTCGCTCAGAGGACCGTGCAGCAGGTAAATCTCGACCGCGAGCGAATGGAAACGGAGCACGCGCGCCAACGGGGCGAACAGCAGTCCGACATTGAAAAGTTAAAGATGCGCATCGGCGCTTTAAAAACCGACCTGGAAAATACCCACCAAAACTTACTGACAGTTCGCAGTCCATATGAGGGCGTGATCATTTCCATGGACCAACGGACTGTGGGCAGCGTAGTGCAGCAGGGTCAGGTGCTTTGCCAGCTCGCTCGGAAGGAGGCGAAACCACGCGCCCGGATGACCTTGAACGAAACCGGTCTCCCGAAGCTCGCCGTTGCTCAGCATGTGCGCTACTTTTTCGAAGCTTTTCCATATCAGCGTTATGGCGCGGTGACCGGAAAGCTTGACTGGATCAGCCCGTCAGCGGTCACTTCCAGCGATGGTTCGCATTTCATAGCGCTGGCCTCACTTGACCGTTCTGTGATCTCTCCACGTGCGGGACAAATTTTGCCTCTGCGCGTCGGAATGCGAGGAGAAGCGCACATCATCGTCGGCAGGCGGACGCTGATTGAATATGCGTTCGAACCGATTCGGCAGTTGCGTGAAAGTATGAAACAATAATTCGCCATGCGAGATCCGCTCTTCAGACTCAGAATCGAAGACCTGACCACAAGCAATGACGCCATGGCACGGTGTTTGCAGCTGGCGGCGCTTGCCGCAAAGTCAGAAGTGCCAATCGTGCTTCTCGGCGAGACCGGCACGGGAAAAACTTTGCTCGCTCATGCGATCCACAACTCGTCGGCGCGAGCAGGACGCCCGTTCATCGCATTTCAACGCCTCGGCGATCAGCGACACGTTGCGTGAGAGCCAACTGTTTGGCCATGAGCGCGGCGCTTTTACCGGCGCGCAACAAAGCGTTAAAGGCAAATTCGAGTTGGCCGATAGTGGCACGCTTTTTCTGGATGAGATCTCGGAAATGAGTCCGCTTGCCGAGGTAAAAATCTTGCGCGTCCTCGAGTACGGCGAATTTGAGCGGTTCGGCTCTGAACGAATGCTCACCTCCAACGCGCGAATCATCTGCTCATCAAACTCTTCGTTGCGCGACCGAGTGCGACTGGGAAAATTTCGAGAGGACCTTTATCAGCGCTTAAACGGACTGACTCTACTCATTCCTCCACTGCGCGAACGGCTACAGGAACTTCCAGCACTGATTGCCGCAGAATTGAAAGCGGCTGGGTTGAAAGAAGGAAAAAACATCACCGCGATTCATCCTGAAGCGATGGACAAGTTGCCATGAGTGGCGCGGAAACCTTCGCGAGTTGAGTCACACGGTGCGAGCCATGACGTTGTTTTGCAATGGCTCGGTGGTTCTGCCCGAGCATGTCGTTTTTCCTCCCGATCTAGAACCAGATCGAGCTAGATCCGACAACGTCAAATCGGTTTCCATGTTCACCAGCAATAATAAAGAGCCCGGCGCCGCCATCGATCTCTCGCTGGAGAGTGCCGTTAAAAGGCACGTCCAGCTCGTCTTCGAGCAAGCAAACCAAAAGCAGCGACGGGCGGCAAAGTTGCTCGGTATTTCTCGCTCGGCGCTCGCCCGCCATCTCCGAGACGGTGGCCCAAAAGTAAAGCACGGGTGGTCTAAAAAATAAACGGGAGCGGTCTCAGAATGAATTCAGACATTCCATCCGGTTCCAGTGGCGACTGTCTATTTTGGTAAAGATGCGCTGACTAAGTGCCTCCCGTTTAAGAACAAATGCAGCGAGCACTTTTATTTCGACCAGTCTTGCCAAACTTGGCATGGATACTGATAATATAGAAAGCCGAAGTGAGCGTACCGAAGAACAAGAAAAATGCGCCCGCCGGAGAGTCAGGTATCAAAGGCCCAAGCGCAGGAAAGATAAATTGATTCGTCTGGATGACCTGATTCCAAAACAGGACGTGACGGACGGGCATCAATTGCTGTTCGGTGTCAACGACACAACACAAACAACAAACAACCCAACGAAGAAAGAACAATAAAATGGCAGAGAAAAAGGAAAGTAAAAAGATCAAAGTCCGTGACCTAAAACCATCAAAAGACGCCAAAGGCGGCGCAGGGAGCGCCGGCGGCGGCGGTGGTACCAAAGGCCCCACTCCCACGGGCGGTGGTGTCCAAGGCGGCACCGGCGCCAAATAAGGTTAAAGAGCCGCACCCTGGTTCGATCCCGCGGTGCGGTTCTTTGAGAAAAGAAAGGGGGATCAACCCAACAAAGGAAAACTAGTATACGAGAGAAAAAGAAGAAAAACAAAAAAGACATCAAGGTCCGTCACCGTGACTTGAAGCCTCGGAAAGATGCAAAAGGCGGCGTAGGTCGGGGAGCCCAGCTTTCGGGCAGCCAAGCTAGCAAATCCGCTGAGGTCGCAGGGCGCGTCTGGTGACTCCTGAAGAACATGCCGAGAGAAGAAAAACTTTCGGCTTCAGCTCGGGGATAAGATTACTGACGGCATCGCGTCGCCTTATTTGTTCGCCGCTGACGGCGCGGACGAGGCGACAAGTTTTTGAAAGCGCGGATCATTCCGAAGCGGATCGAACATTGGATCGAGCCGGAGCAACGCAGGAGTGAGCGGGGTTGCAGCCAGCGCGCCGTTGCCCGGTCCCGAGAGTAGTTTCTGTAAAGCGGCAATGGCGCGATCAGGCTCCCCCATGCGCGCCGCTACCCGGGCGAGGATCTCGATCGGAATGGGACCATTTATCGCGTCCTTTTCGATCGGCAGCGCGGCCATGGCCCGTTCCGACAGTGCCAACGCAACGGCTTTGTCACCGAGGCCCATATTGGTCAGCGCGAGATCTCCAATGAGGCTATAATTTTCCGGTTGTTCTTTGAGGAAAGATTCCAGTTCGCTGCGCGCCTGTCGCCAAGTTTCCTGGGCGGCGGCACGGTCGCCGGCGACTTCTTGCGCCCAGCCTAACCAAAAGTGCAGTTCGCCGTTCCAAAAGCCCAGTGCTGGATCAGGCTTGGCAAGTATTTCCTTTAGCTGAAGGATGATTTGTGCGGGGCGGCGCTCTAGGATCGCTTGGTAAACCTGTGTCTCCAAGGCCAGCGGGTCGTCGGCAGCCGGATGCAGCGGAGCGAGGAGTGCCGAGGCACGCGGCAGATCGCCCTCGGCTTGTGCGATAGCGGCCTTGGTCGCGAGGGTATCGAGGTCATCCGGCGTAATATTGAGAACCTGATCAAGCTTTCGCAGTGCTTCGGGAAAGCGCCGGAGTGCATTATAGGAAATGGCGTGCTGAGTGAGTGGGGTAACGTTGCGCGGGTCGAGCCGTTCGGCTTCGTTGAAATACGACTCGCTCCGGTCCCACTGGCCTCGCCTCCGCATGACATAGGCCAGCGACTCAGGAATCCGGCTGCTATTCGGCAGAAGCTGACGTGCTTGCTCAAAGTAACGCACGGCGGTGTCGTAATCCTTCAGACAGGCGTAATGATAATAACCCTTGGCCATCAGGGCTTCGCCGAGATTGGGCTGAAGAGTGAGCGCGGTTTCCGCTGCCTGCCGTGCCTCTTCACGGAGGGCGGCCGTTGGTTGAAGAGCCGCTGTGAGGTAGCCGAGCGCATCAACGTATGATAGCAGCGCCCAACTAAGGGCGAACTTCGGGTCCAACCTCACCGCTTCTTTGAGATATTTTTGTGCACCAAGGGTGTTGGCGGGTGTGTTTGCAGATTTCAGTGTATAAGCCAGCCCGCGCAGGTAAGCATCGTAGGCCTCGATATTGTTTGTCGGGTTGGCCGCAATGACTCGCTCTTCCTGACCGGTGAGTTTCGCCCGCAGTTGGTCGGCAATGGCTTTGGCCACCTCACTCTCGACCGAAAAGATGTCGGTTAGTTTGCGATCAAAGGTATCGGCCCAAAGATGGGAATCATTGGCCGCTCTAATCAGCTGGACGTTCACGCGCACGGCGTCGCGGCTCTTCTGCACGCTTCCTTCCAGGATGTGGGCGACACCCAGTTGCTTGGCGATCTCGGACAAGTTTTTTGGCGCGCTTTTGTAATGCTGCGTCGATGTGCGCGAGATGACCTTCAGATCGGCGATCTTGGATATGCGGGTCAGGATTTCGTCCTGAATGCCCTCGGCAAAGTACGCGTTCGCTTTGTCCTCACTGCGGTTTTCGAACGGTAAGACGGCAATGCTTTTCTGGGGCGCTGGCAAAGACAAAGCGTCTCGCTCTGCTTGAGCGCCGGCGGATTTCAATCGGATTGCCCGAGACCGATCGAACATGAACAGACTAACAGCGACGAGCAGAACCCCTGCACCGATGATCAATGCCCACCTAAGAGTCGCTGATCTAATGGCAGAGCCAGAAGATGCGACTTGCCCAAATTTTTCTGGCAGTTCCGGGTTTCCCAGCTTGTCCGTGTAGAGATTAAACACATGAACGCGCGCACCGTGCTTCACCTCGCACTCTCCTAGGTCATGCAGATGCGGCCCCCAGCGCCCGTAATGCTCCAGATCTTCGGCGATATGTTGAGAGAGCAGAATATGTCCGGCATCACCGCACTCCATCACGCGCCGCGCCATGTTAATGCCGGCCCCAGCCACATTCGCGCGCTCGTTCACATCGATAACGCCGCTGACCGGACCGCTGTGCACTCCCATGCGCACCCGCAATTCTGGATGCTCTTTGAGCGCGCGACTTATCTGCAACGCACACTCAGCCGGCGCTTCGAGCCGATTGTAAAAAGCCAGCGCCATCCCGTCCCCGGTGGCAATTTTGATTAGTTTTCCTGCTGCTTCCGCGCTCTGGAATTCAGCCGTGCCGCGCACTATCTGGTTGAGCGTGTCAATTAAGTCCCGCTGGTCATCAATCAACAGCTTGGAATAACCGACCGTGTCGATGAACAACACATGGACGATCTCCAGCTCGATTTCTTTTTTAACCTCCGTCGACATGTTCCGAAATTCCTTGAATCGCCGATTCGAGTTCCATAGATGCGGTTAGCTTTTCATCCGCATCGACAATAAAGCGTCCGGTTCCTTCCGGAGCCGTGCCGAAACAGGAATGCCGGGAAAGTTCATGGGACTGTCAAAAAGTCAAAACCGATGCCGGATACATGGCATCGGTCCCGCGCCTCCTCAACATCCTTCTCCGGAAACTGCCGGGCGAAGTTCGGGAGAAAGTTGAAGAATCTTTCAGAAACGACCGCGGATGATACGGATAATGCGGATGAAGAAACTCCGGGGAGCGCGCCCGTCTCGGAGCTGGATCTCCTTCTTAACTTCCGCCGCCATGCGAGGAATTACTACGGCGCTGTTGATGCGAGGTTCTCAAAGCGGGGATCATTCCGAAGCGGATCGAACATTGGATCGAGCCGGAGCAGCGCAGGAGTGAGCGATATATTTTCAGCCAGCGCGCCACTGCATGGTGTCGAGAGAAGTCTCTCTAAAGCGGCAATGGCGGGGTCGGGTTCCCCCATCTGGGCGGCGACGCGGGCAAGGGTCTCGATCGGCCGGGCACCAGAAAGCGCGTCCTTCTCGACCGGATTCGCGGCCATCGTCCTTTCGGTCAAAGCCAATGCGGTGGCTTTGTCACCGAGGCCCATATTCGTGAGCGCGAGATCGCCAATCAGCTGATAATTTTCCGGTTGCTCTTTGAGAAATGGCTCCAATTCGCTGCGCGCCTGTCGCCAACTTTCCTGAGCGGCGGCGTGGTCGCCGGCGACTTCTTGCGCCCAGCCTAAATAGAAGCGCAGTTCGCCATTGAAGTAACCCAACGCTGGATCAGGGTTGGCAACTATTTCCTTTAGCCGAGGGATGATTTGTGCAGGGCGGCGCTCCAGGATCGCTTGGCAAACTTGTGTTTCCAAGGTGGTGTCGTCCATCTCGCTGCATTCCCAATGCCTCTATTGCCAGCTGAGGAAGTCTTATAAATCGATTGCGCTACTCAGGGCGTTAAGTATGGGATCTCAAAATGTTTTTCCATCGCTCTCTCCTTTTGGGGGTTAGTACGTTCGCGGTGGTGCCGTTGCTGGTACTCGCGGCTTCTCCACCGTGGGAGAGGGGAGGCCGACATACAGAACTGTTCGTTGCGGGGTCCACTGATGACGCTTCCTTGAGAAGGCGAATCGCGGCACTCTCCCCAACCGTAAGTCCGGATGACGCTCGGCGAGTCGCATACGCTGCATACATGACCGGACTGGAACTGCGCCGCGAGTGGCGTGTGGTATGGCTACCCGGCGTTCAGAACTTGCTCGTCAATATGGGAGCGAGAAAAGGGGGACTCTGTTTTCAGTGGGCAACGGAGCTTCTCGTCCGATTGGATGCACTGAAGCTGCAAACGCTCGAGCTCCACTGGGCCGAGTCTTTTGCCAACACCAGTGGCGAGCATAACGTCATCGTAGTTACGGCCAGAGGCC
>VBQB01000075.1 GCA_005887855.1 Verrucomicrobiota bacterium
TGAGCGCCATCTGGGGCGAGCCGGTCGATTGCATCCATACGGCAGGGCAATCGCGGTCGCGAATGGGCCTTCATTTGACCCGCAACGATCCCGATCTGGCTCCAGCGCGCGCAATCGCTAGGGTAGCGCATGCGTCTCGCATGTTGGCTGCGGCGTCGGCGCCGCAGCGGTCTTTCCTAAAGCGGCGGGCGTATCGCCTGCATTTCCAAAACTAGCAGCCGGCTCGGCTACCTCTGCATCTCTTGACCGCATTTAATCGCACCGATAGCTTCATTCTCGGAAAGGAGCTCGTGGTGAAAACCGAGGTGTCGATCGAATACTGCGTCGTTTGAAACTACACGCCGAAGGCCGTCAGTTTGGCGACCCAAATTCTTGAACTCGGCGAGCGCGTTAAGTCGCTCACGCTCATTCCCTCGAGCGGCGGCGCTTTCGAGGTTCGCGCCAATGGCAAACTCCTCCACTCTAAACTCGACTCCGGCGACTGGCCGGACTTCGACCAAATCTTCAGCGCGATCAAAAAGATCAAGTAATCATCAATCCTTCTGTAGGGGAAGCTGTCAGCTTCCCGTGACGGGAAGGCAACGCCTTCCCCTACAGCTGCTCCATTACTCCAACATCATCCGGAGAGTGAAGGGTGCCTGGTGGCCTTCGCGGTCTTCAAAACCGTTGTCGATCCCGCAGACGCTGGGTCGAGGTAGGTTCGATTCCTATCCTCTCCGCTGTTTCATTTTCGATTTTCGATTTCCGATTTTCGATTGGTCGCAAAGATGCGCCGCTGAAATCCAGATTTCAGCTTGCCGCCATGGCGGACATCTAGCACTCAGCATCGAGAAAGGGGGTGAATCCGATGTCGCGTGAGCAAATTCGTAAACTGACTTCGCTCTCATCGTGCGCTGGGTGAGCTTCCAAGTTGAGCCAACAGGCCCTGCGGCAAGTTTTGCCGCAGCTTCCCATTTCGTCGGACCGGAAAGTGCTTGTGAACTCGAACACTTTCGATGACGCCGGCGTTTATCGTTTGGATCGGCATCGTGCTCTCGTGCAAACCGTTGATTTTTTCACACCTATAGTTGACGACCCATTTTCCTACGGGCAAATCGCCGCGGCCAATTCGCTTTCCGACATCTTTGCGATGGGCGGACGCCCGTTGACCGCGCTCAACATCGTTGGTTTTCCGGCTGATCTCGTTCGACCAAGAGTGATTTCCGCGATTTTGCGCGGCGGCCTGGCTAAGGCGGCCGAGGTCGGCTGCGCGCTCGTCGGCGGCCATTCCATTCGTAATCCGGAACCGATTTACGGTCTGGCCGTCACCGGAATTGTCGATGTTCGCCACGTCACGACGAATGCTAACGCGCGCCCCGGTGATCTGCTCGTTTTAACGAAACCGCTCGGCACTGGGATTGCCACCACCGCGATCAAACGCGGATTAGCTTCGCGCGCGCTCGAGAAAAGAGTGATCGCGCTCATGTCGAAGATAAATACAGTGCCGCGCCAGTGACGTGTCGGCGGATATCGATCCAAACGCGGTGCCGATGATTAGCGATGAGATTAGCGATCTAATCGAATTGGGCTCCGTCCCCGAAGGGAGCCGACAAAATCTTTATGCAACGACCGTCGTCGTAGATTGGGGAAGGACCGATCAAATGCACAGAATTCTCCTAACTGATGCTCAGACCAGCGGCGGATTACTACTTTGTGTCGCCGAAGCCAAGCTCGAGAAGATGCTGAAATTCTTGCGGCAGGCGCGCACGCCCTGCGCTGCCGTAATTGGAAGAATCGTCCCGTCTCGACGACGACGCCCGTTGATATGCATGACCAGGTAAAAGCTCGCTCACGCCGGGAGATTCCAGCGGTAAACAAGGTTCTTGATGCGCTCGGCCATTACGATCTGCCGCGACCGTTAGTTGTCGATCTTGTCCGCCGCGAACTTTCGCGGCTTCGCGTGAAGACGGAGATCCCCGAATTTCGGTCGATTGTCGATCTTGTCCGCCGCTCGCTTGCGGAGCTTCGCGCCAGCCGGCTCCGGCCGGTCATCAACGGAACCGGCATCGTTATTCACACGAACCTTGGACGCGCGCCGCTTCCGGCCGAAGCGATTCGCGCGCTCTGTAAGACTGGTTCGACCTATTCGAATCTCGAATATGATCTCGAAACCAGCGAGCGCGGTGGACGCGGCAATTACATCGAGAAGGCGCTCGCATTACTTTGCGAAGCGGAATCGGCCACCGTTGTCAATAATTGCGCGGCCGCGTTGGTGCTAATCGTTCGGCATTTTACCAGGAACAAACCAGAAATTGTGATCTCGCGCGGCGAACTGATCCAAATCGGCGGCGGTTTTCGCATCGGCGAAATTATCGAGGCGGCCGGGGCGAAACTGCGCGAGGTCGGCGCGACAAATAAGACCACGCTCAATGATTACGCGAAAGCAATTGGACCAAACACCGCGCTCATTCTCAAAGTTCATCGCAGCAATTTTTTCATGAGCGGTTTTGTGGAATCGCCTTCTTCAGCTGCGATCGCTGCATTGGCGCGGAAAAAACGTGTTCCTTTCGTCGAGGACTTGGGCAGTGGCGCGATTGTTGCGACGGAGCAATTAGGAATAGCCGAACACGAGCCGACGCCTGCTGAAGCATTGAAAGATGGAGCCGATCTCGTTTGTTTCAGTGGCGATAAATTGTTCGGCGGCCCGCAAGCGGGAATCATCGCTGGAAAAAAGCGATTCATTGCCGCGTTAAAGCGCGAACCGTTATTTCGCGCGTTGCGCTGCGACAAACTGATTTTCGCGGCCCTGCAAGCGACTGTCGATCTTCACCTCAATCAATCGACCTCGGAAATTCCTGCGATTGCGCTCTTGCAAGTCTCCGAGGATGAACTGCGCGCTCGGGCCGCGGCGATTGCCAGCCGGCTGGAGGACTCGCCACTGCGAATCGCGATTGGCCGCGGTGCCGTCAAAGTCGGCGGCGGGACCTTGCCAAAATCGACAATGTCTTCGGTTACTATCGACATTGTTCCCGGGAACTGCTCGCTAGTCGATTTCGCTCCGCGTCTTCGCGCCTCAAATCCACCGGTCATCGGCTATATCGCGAACGCGCGTTTCAAACTCGATCTGCGCACAATTTTCCCGCAACAAGATGACGCCGTGGTCGACGCGATTCGCACCGCCTGTACAAAACAGCATCAAGCACCACGAAGATCGCGAAGATGGAATTTGATGAGCTGTCCCGAAGTGTGATCGGGCGCGCGATCGAAGTTCACCGCAATCTCGGGCCGGGATTGCGAACTCTCGCATGCCGGTATTCCATTCAGATGGAGATGCCGCTGCCCGTTCATTACAGGGACATTCTGCTCGATTGCTATCGGATCGATTTGCTCGTCGGTGACGATCTCATCGTTGAAATCAAAAGTATCGAAACACTTCTCCCAATCCATCACGCGCAAATTCTTACGTACATGCGCCTGGCGAAACTTCCACTTGGACTGCTTATCAATTTTAATGTCCCGAAACTGCAAAACGGCATCAAGCGTTTCGTTCTGTAATTCTTCGTGCTCTTCGTGTCCTTCGTGGTGTCAAAAGGAGACATGACTGAAAAGCATTTCATTCTCGCGACGGCCGGCCACGTTGATCACGGCAAGAGCGCCCTTGTCAAAGCGCTTACCGGAATTGATCCCGATCGCCTGCCCGAAGAAAAAGCCCGACAAATCACGATCGAGCTCGGCTTCACGCAATTGACTCTCAACGGGCCTAACGAGCAGCGGTTTCATATTGGAATTGTCGATGTACCCGGCCACGAAGATTTCGTCCGGAACATGATCGCTGGTGTGGGGTCAATCGATCTCGCCCTCTTCGTTGTTGCAGCGGACGATGGCTGGATGCCGCAAACCGAGGAACATTTACAAATCCTGACCTACCTCGGAGTGCAACGAGCTGTCATTGCGCTTACGAAAAGTGACTTGGGCGACGCCAGCCGCATCACCGCACAAGTTCGCGAGCGCCTGCATGATACCGCCTTCGCGCGATCTCCGATTATTCCAACTTCAGTGCGCACTGGCGAGGGAATCGAGACTTTGAAGAGCGCCCTCGCCTCGGAGTTGTCGACCATGCAACCACAACGCGATGTCGGAAAACCGCGCCTGTTTATCGACCGCACCTTCATACTGCGCGGAATCGGCACGGTCGTGACCGGCACGCTCACTGGCGGGCGTCTCCATCGCGGCGAGAGCGTGGTTATTCAGCCGCAAAATTTCGACGCGCGCATCCGCTCGATCCAGAGTCATGGTTGCGAGGTGGATTACGCGCAGCCGGGAATGCGCACGGCCATCAACCTACCGGATGTCGGGATCGGCGACGGTCCCGGCCAGATCAAGCGCGGCGACGTGATCACTGTTGCCGATCCTTCGGCTTCGCTCAGGACAAGTCTTGGCAGCAGAGCGAATTCGACTCTGGTTGTTCTTCTCGAAAAATCGCATCGGCTTAAACCAAAAGATCCCGCCGCTCGTCCGCTTAAGAATGGCACTTCGGTCAATTTGCATCACGGCACGTCGCGATTCCGGGCGAAGATTTATCTGCTTGATAGTGATGCGCTCGACCCTGGCAAACAAATGATCGCGCAACTAAAACCGGAATCACCGATCTTTGCATTTCTCGGCGATCGCTTTGTCCTTCGCGATGCATCGGAGCAATACACAATCGGGGGCGGAGTGGTTCTTGATCCAGATGGCGACCGCAAAGAATTTCGTGACGAGGAGAAACGCAAATTACTGATGGCTCGCGCTATCGCCCCGGATGATATCGATCTTTGTGTTCGCTCCGAAATTGGACTGCGCGGATTTGTGCCGATACAAACGGTTCTTGGCAAATCTCACTTCAGCCGCGTCGAGATCGCTGGCGCCCTATTGCGCCTGCAACATCTTAAGGAAATTGTCGTCCATGGCAAAATCGCGGCGAACACCGGGAGCTGGCAGGCATTACGAAACCGCGCCACTCTCCTGATCGACAATGCGCTCAGTAAGAATCCCGAACGCATTGGTTTCGACTTGAGTCAGCTGCGCGCCGCGCTGCGCGATCAAGCCGGACATATCTTCGAGGCACTCATTGAGGACATGTGCTCGGATGATTTTGTTCGCAGAGAATCAATGATCTCACGCCGTTCGCACCAGCCAGCGTTGCCCGATACACTGCGACCTGCCGCAGCGAAAATTCGCGAAACGCTGTCGAAGAAGCCATTCGACCCGCCCGCGCGCAGAGAGATCGAATCAGACCCACATACGCAGCGAGTGCTCAGATTCTTGATCGAAAGTGGAGAAGTCATCGAAATCGCCTCGAATGTGGTGTTATCACGCGAGAATTTCGAACGGATGAAAAACACTGTCGCCGATTTCATTTCCAAAAACGGACCAGCGACTGTGAGCGAGCTGCGGCAGGCGCTCGAGAGCTCGCGCCGGACTATGGTGCCATTTCTCGAGGCGCTGGATCGACAAGGCGTGACGCGCCGCATCGGCGACAAGCGCGTGCTCGCGTAGCGTAGCGGCGAGGCTAAATTGAGCGATGGAGCGATCGCGACCAGTCCTGCTCGTTGTGCCGTCACTACGGGAAGCGTGGGAAGATGCGATTGCTCCTTGGTTCGAACGAGTTTTGCCCGAGACGTGGAAACGCACCTTGCCTTCGCTGGTCGTCGTCCCAACGCGAGGGCAGGCCAACGATCTGAAGGCGCGCTTGATTGCAAAAGGCTATTCACATCTCGGTCTGCAGTTTGTCACACCGGCGAGTTTGTGGGCATTGCTCGCGCGAGATGATGCGACGCCACATGCGCAGCCGGAACATCTGCGCTTGCTCCTCGCAATTGCTGCGAGTGAAATGGAAGATCGGCCTAACGAATCAGAATCACTCGCCGCCAAAGCCGTTGCCCGTGCGCCGGCGTTGCTGTTGCGGGCATTGGATCGTCTGGAAACTGCCGGATGGAAATTCAAAGAACTCGCGCTGCCGGCGTTTACACCAGTCGTTCAACGTTTCAACGAGCTCTTGAAAAAATGCGATTTTGTTCTGTTGGGCGAAGGCAATCGACGGCGTTTGCGACAAGCGGCGCGTGGCGAGCGAAAATTTTCTCACGTGCTCATTACCGGGTTCGATGGAGCACATTGGCGACAGTGGTTTCTCCTGCGCAACGCGGTCGAGCTTGCGGAAAACGCTACGATCGTGGTCGAAGAACCGGGTGGCGACTTTTCCGACATCGACCTTTGTTGGATCGGGTCGTGGGAAGAAGTCTGCGGCGAAGCGCAACGCGCGCCAAAATCGGCACACGCGCCTAGCGATTCGTTTTTTAGCGAAACGGAAATGCGCGGTGGCGCGGCACCTGCAAAGAGTTTCGATTTTCTCATTGGCACAAACATCTCGGAACAAGCCGAAGCGATCGCGCGGAAATGCGTTCGTTATTTGTCGGAGGAAAAATGCAAGCGGCTCGGCGTGATTTTTTCCCGCAACGGTGCGTTGCCACGGCTGGTCTCAAACTCGCTAGCGCAACTCGACATCCCGCACAACGACGGGCTCGCGCACATCGTTCCCGGCATCTTCGAATCAGCGGAATGGCAAGCATGGATCGAATTGCAACGCGCGCCGAGACTCAATTCTTTCCTGCGCTTTTTAGACGCGTTCTCCGATCCCGCGGTTTTATCGCCGTCTCTCAGCCGGTCCACCTTCGAAAACATTCTGCGCGAAAGTTATAGCGAAGTGTTGCTGGATGATCTCGAAATTCTGCGCGAATTCTGCGCCGCACGCACCGATAAGAAATTTCAATCGGCCGCCGAGGCGTTGCGCGCGTTGCCGTTTCTTCCCCCGCGCGCCACGCTGGCGCAGTTTCTCGAACAAACGCACGCCGCGCTCGCGTATCTCGATTGGAAGCAACACGCGCTCGAAATTGCCAGCGTCACGCGCGATTGGCCGCAACATCTCGATGCGGAATTCCCGCGCACCCTCTTTCTGCGCTGGCTTGAAGAAACTGCTGCGACCTTTGGCGCGGCGCGTTCAGCCGAGGGCGATCATCCGTACGCGCGCGTGCAGTTGCTCACCGTGGCGCAGGCGCAAAATCAGGAATGGTCTCACCTGATTTTTGCCGGCTGGAACGAAGGCGCGTGGCCGCCGCCGGCCGGCGCGGAGTTCGCCCGCGCCGAAGAAATTCGCGCCTTCAATCGCAGCGTGCAGCAGCTCAATAAACGCGCCGCGCGCCAGGGAAGTCAGGGCGAAGGCCACACCAGCGTGCGCGAAAATCATTCGCTCTATCTCGGCCCCAGCGAGCAACGCGCGATCGCGTTGCGACAATTCGATGCGCTGCTCGAATCGGCCAGCGAAGGCGTAACGCTCGCGGCCAGTCTGGTGCAGGAAGACGCGCCGGAACGTTGGTGGAACCCAAGCGAATGCTTCAGTCAGCTCTATCTCACGAAGAGGCGCGAACCGCTTACGCAAGCGAGGTTGAAATATTTGCAACGCGCGACTGCGCGATTCATCAATGATCCGCGCCTGTTCACTTACGAATCCGAGCCGCCACACGCGGATGTACAGCAAACTGTGATCGCATTCAACGCGCGCCGCGATGCTTCGAAACCTGCAAGCGAATACGATTTCGCGTTGCGGACTAATCAGTCGTATCGGCCAATGCCTACGCTGAGTGTCAGCAAAAGAAAGCTGGAAAAATATTCGCGGCGTTTCCTTCATTGACAATAATCGATGAGCGTGTCCGTGTTTCTGCCGACGAACGCCGCGCGGCGCTTCAGCAACTTTGCAACTCGTTAGGGCGAGTTGTGCCCGACTGGTGGAATTCGGGCTGGCTGAACGCGCGTTTTCTCGCGCGGCATCTCGGCGGAAAAATCGCGAGCGCGAACGGCTGGACCAGGATGGCAGCGGAGTTGCCCATTGGTCACGACGGCGCGGTGAAAATAGCCGACGGAGTGGAACTTCAACTGCGCGGCCAGATCGATTTGGTGCTCGCGCAAAACGACTCAGCCGATTTCGCCGGGCAAAAGATTTGGATCGTCGATTACAAAACCGGTTCGACCAAGGAACTGAAATCTTCCGATTTGCACGACAGTCTTGTTAAAGGGACAGCATTGCAGCTCGGACTCTATTCGCTGGCGATGCGTGAGCTTGGCGCAGCGGAAGTGAGCGTGAGCATTCTTTCGCTGGCGGTGAAAAATGTCGGGCCACAGTTGTCCGTTGTCGATCTGGCGCCCCACACAAACGTCTTCGCCGATCTCGCGGAAATGCAACGCACCGGCGTTTTCGGAATGAAAGGCGAGATTCGTCCCGCGTTTGGTTACAGCGCACCATATCCGCTCGCGACATTGCAAATCGATAACGACATTTTGGAGGATAAATGGGGGCTAACCCATCCCGCGCTCGTACTCGAAAAAGAGGAGTGGGAAACATGGTGAGGCTGAGTGACGAATCTGCTCGCGCGCGATTCGCCGATGAACTGGATCGAAATTTTTCGGT
>VBQB01000252.1 GCA_005887855.1 Verrucomicrobiota bacterium
TTCATCGCGTCACGCGCACGATTACCGATTGGGGAATTGCAGATGGTTACTTCGCGGATACGGAAGCCGCGGAAACTTTTTACGACGAACTGACCTGGCTTTGTCTGAATCAGCACGGAGCGTTTAATTCGCCGGTCTGGTTCAACGTTGGCTTGTATCACCAATACGGCGTGGGCAGAGGGGCAGGAGCCGGCAATTATTTCTATAATCGCGAGACCGGCAAAGCTGAGCGTGCCGCGTCACAGTACGAATACCCGCAAGGAAGTGCCTGTTTCATTCAAAGCGTGGACGACACGATGGAAGACATTATGCGGCTGGCGATGAGCGAGGCGATGCTCTTTAAGTATGGCAGCGGCACGGGCACTGATCTTTCTTCGCTAAGATCGACAAGAGAAAAGTTGAGCGGCGGCGGCAAGCCGAGTGGGCCGCTCTCGTTTCTCAAAGTTTACGATCAGGTCGCGAACGTCGTGAAGAGCGGCGGCAAAACGCGGCGCGCCGCGAAGATGAATACCCTGAAAGATTGGCATCCCGACATCGAGGAGTTCATCGACGCGAAGCAGAAAGAGGAAAAAAAAGCCTGGGCGCTGGTCGAGCAAGGTTACGACGGCAGTTATAACGGCGACGCGTACGGCTCCGTCATGTATCAAAACGAAAACCTAAGCGTGCGGGTAAGCGACGAGTTCATGGAAGCAGCGCTCGAAGGTCGTGAGTGGTGGACGCGACGCGTGCGCGACGGCAAGCCGTGCGAGCGCAAAGATGCTCGCACCCTGTTGCGCAAGATCGCTGAAGGAACGCATGTCTGCGGCGATCCCGGAATGCAATTCGATTCCACCATTCACAAGTGGCACACGTGCAAAGGCACGGATCGGCAAAATTCCACCAATCCCTGCTCGGAATATCTCTTTCTCGATAACACCGCCTGCAATCTTGCCTCGCTCAACTTGATGAAGTTCAAGACTGTGGAGGGCGACTTTGATGTCGAGCGATTCAAGGCGGCCGTGCGCATTTTCATCACCGCGCAGGAAATCATCGTGGACAACGCAAGTTACCCGATAAAAGAAATCGCGGAGAATTCGCATATTTTCCGTACGCTCGGGCTTGGCTACGCGAACCTTGGCTCACTTGTTATGAGCTACGGTTTCGGTTATGACAGCGTAGAGGGCCGGGCGCTGTGCGGCGCGATCACCGCAATCATGACCGGTGAAGCATACGAGCAAAGCGCACGGTTGGCGCAGGCGATTGGGCCGTTCCCCGGTTACCATGATGCGTGCGCCAGCGGCGTGCCCAAGCCGGTGGCCAAAGACAACGTCGCGTCAATGCTGGAAGTCATCGATTTGCACCGTTGCGCGGTGAGGGAAATTTCGGACTCGGAAGAATTCGCGCATTTGAAAGAGGAAGCGGCGAAAGTTTGGGAAAGTGCAACGGAACTCGGGAAGCGCTACGGCTATCGTAACGCGCAGGTCACCGTGCTTGCCCCGACGGGCACAATCAGTTTCCTGATGGATTGCGATACAACCGGGATTGAGCCGGACATCGCGCTCGTAAAATACAAGCTGCTCGCCGGCGGCGGAATGCTCAAAATTGTCAATCAGACGGTGAAACCCGCGCTGGAGAAACTGGGTTACAATTCCGAGGAAATCGAACGGATCATCGCACACATCGACGCGTTCGATACGATCGAGGACATCACTGACACCGATGGATCGAAAATCTCATCCGGGCTCAAGTCGGAGCACCTGTCGGTCTTTGATTGCGCGTTCAAGCCATTTAAAGGCGAACGCAGCCTCAATTACATGGCGCACCTGCGGATGATGGCCGCTGCGCAACCGTTCCTAAGCGGCGCAATTTCGAAAACGGTCAACATGCCGGAAGCAGCTACGGTCGATGACATCATGAACACGTACGTGGAAGGCTGGCGGCTCGGATTGAAATCGATCGCCATTTATCGCGATGGCTCGAAGCGTTCGGCGCCGCTCAACACACGCAAGACAAAAGACATGGGCACGGTCGAAGATGTCGATGTGCTCGATGTCACGGTCGAGCGCGACGAACTCCAGAAGCGCATTCTCGAACTGGAAGAAGAGTTGGCGACGGTCCGTAGCCGTCTCGATCAACCGATTCGGCACAGGATGCCGGACACGCGCATGTCACTCACGCACCGGTTCGAGATCGCCGGACACGAAGGTTACATCACGGTCGGTTTGTACGAAGATGGTCAGCCGGGTGAGCTCTTCATCACGATGTCGAAGGAAGGAAGCACGATCGGGGGGCTAATGGACACCGTCGGCACACTCACCTCGATTGCGCTGCAGTACGGCGTGCCCCTCGAAAGCCTCGCGAAAAAGTTCGCCTATCAGAGATTTGAACCAAGCGGGTTCACGAAAAATCCCGATATTCGCCATGCGACCAGCATTACTGATTATGTTTTTCGTTGGCTGGCGTGCCAGTTCATCAAAGGCTACAAGGAGGCGACTGCCCCTAACCGCGGCCAGCCAGAATTGCCGCTCAAGGAAATTGCCGAGATTGAGAAGAAGGCTGTGAATCGGCCGGTGACCGATTTGCAGCGCACGGGCGAGAAGGAATTGATTGACGTGATCACCAATAATTCGCCCAACGATGGTTCGCCACAGATTGCGGGCAACGGCAGCAGCTATGCCGAACGGGTGAAAGCAGCGCTTGGCAATATGTTCATGGAGATCACATGCGCCGTTTGCGGCAGTGACAAAGTGATCCGGGCAGGCGCGTGCGGCGTTTGCACTGAATGCGGAACGAGTCAGGGATGCAGCTAGCATTCCGCTCGATTTCGACTTTAGTGCACCGATGAACAAAGTCGAAGCGCAGCGGCAAAAGGAAATTCAGCAGGCGGAGGAGCTGCTTTTCGCCGGACCGCAGGCCCTCGGTTTTGCCAAAGGTCTTTTCAAAGGCAATTTCATTGCCGATTGGGTGATGCCGTATCCCCGCATTCCCGCAGCGCAACAGACGGAGCTGGACAAGTCGCTCGCAGAACTCCGGCAATTCCTGGATGACCATCTCGATGCGGCGGAAATAGATCGACAGGCAGACATTCCTCGCGACGTGATTGATGGCCTTGGACGCGTCGGCGTACTCGGCGCAACTGCGCCAGTGGAATTCGGAGGGCGCGGTTTTATGCAGATGACAAACTGCAAGCTCCTGGAGGAAATCGGCAGCCGCTGCGCGTCAACTTCGGTCTTTGTTAACGCGCATCATTCAATCGGGATCCGCGCGTTGTTACTCTTTGGGACCCACGACCAAAAACGGAAATGGTTGCCCAAACTTGTGAATGGGGAGCAGCTCGGTGCATTCGCTCTGACCGAGCGTGAAGCGGGCTCCGATGCGGCGAACGTGCAGATGCAAGCGATCCCGAGTGAGGATGGCTCGCATTTTGTTTTGAACGGCGAAAAACGTTACATCACCAATGCAGGCATCGCGCACGTGCTGACAGTCATGGCGCGTACGCCGGTACCTGGGTCGGACAAAACGGCAATCACGGCATTTCTGGTTACGCCAGACATGCCCGGCTTCACGATACTCGAGGCGCGCATGCCAAAAATGGGAATCCGCGGGACGGCGACGGGACGATTTGCGTTGCGCGACGTCAAAGTTCCAAAGGAAAATATTCTCGGCCCGATGGGCAAAGGGCTGAAAGTTGCGCTGACGGTGCTCGATTTTGGCCGAACTACTTTCGGCGCGTGCTGTACAGGCGCGGCGAAAACGTGCTTGCGGCTGGCCATCGAGCACGCGAATACGCGCAAACAGTTTAACAAAACGCTTGGTGAATTCCATCTCGTGAAAAAGAAGATCGCGCGCATGGCGGCAGACGCTTACGCCATGGAAGCGATGACCACGATAACGGCTTCGCTCATCGACCGCGGACTGGAGGATTACATGATCGAGACAGCCATGCTGAAAGTCTTCACGACCGAGCGGCTTTGGGAAGTAATCAACGACGCATTTCAGATTTATGGCGGCTCGGCCTACTTTGTCGATCTCCCCCTGGAGAGAATGCTACGCGACGCGCGCATTAATCAAATCGGCGAAGGCAGCAATGAGGTGCTCACGTCGTTCATTGCCCTGGTGGGAATGCGCGGGCCGGGAATGGAGTTCAAGGAAATTTACGACACAATGATGAAACCGTCGCGCAACCGGGTAGGCAAAGCCTGGACTGCCGGGATGAACCGCCTGGGCGCGGCTATCCGGATTCCTGACGTGCCTGTTCAGAGCGAACAGCTCCGCACGCATGCGCGCCAACTCGGCCGCTTGATTTGGCGCTTCAACTTTGCCGTCAATCGCGCGTTGATCGCTTATCGCGAGCCAATCCTCGACATGCAGCTTGTTCAGGAGCGGATTGCCAACGCAGCTATGGATCTTTTTGCATCGACTTGCGTGCTTAGCCGTCAAGATGCCGAGCTTCAGTTCGCGCGTCGAAATGGTGATTCAGCGCCTGCGGACCACTCCGCTGCCGATCTTTTCTTGCGTCAATCATTCCGGCGAATTCGTCGCTTCCTTGGTGGACTAAGTGACAACGACGACAGGTTGTTGCTTGCGACAGCAAATTCAGTTTTGGGTAAGTCATCCAACTAAATTTGGCCGCACGCATTTACACCAACAAAGATGTCGATCTTCGCTGGCTGAAGGGAAAAACGTGCGCGGTTATCGGCTTCGGCGCGCAAGGCCGAGCTCATGCTCTCAATCTCAAAGATAGCCGCGTCGCTATCATCATCGGTCTTTATCCCGGCAGCAAGTCCCGAGCACGCGCCCGGCGTAGCGGCCTGGAAGTATTCGACACAGCTGAAGCGACGCAACGCGCGGACATTATTTTCCTTGCGCTTTCAGACACAGAAATGCCCGCAATCTATGAAGAACAAATCGCTCCCAGTTTGCGCTCTGGGCAAACCCTTCTTTTCGCGCACGGCTTTGCAATTTATTACCGTACGATCATCCCTCGGAAAGATGTGGATGTTGTGATGGTCGCGCCCAAAGGTTTGGGGCCGATGGTGCGTCGGCAATTCCTCAGGGGACGCGGCACGCCTGCGCTGATCGCGATTCATCAGAACCCGAGCCGGCACGCCAAGCGAACGGCTCTGGCTTGGGCGAAAGGAGTTGGCTGCACACGCGCCGGTGTCCTCGAAACCACTTTCCGTGAGGAAACGGAGACCGACCTCTTTGGCGAGCAAGCAGTGCTCTGCGGTGGCACAAGTGCGCTTATTCGAGCTGGCTTTGAAACCCTTGTTCGCGCTGGCTATCCCCCTGAGCTCGCTTACTTCGAATGTCTGCATGAACTAAAGTTTATTGTCGATCTTATCCATGAGGCGGGAATTGTTGGCATGCGCAGATTGATCTCCGAGACTGCCAGATGGGGCGAGTTGACGGTCGGCTCAAAGATCATCGATCAGACAGTCAAAAGACGGATGACCGAAGCGCTGCGGGAAATTCGCTCGGGAAAATTTGCGCGCGAATTTATTCAGGAAATGAAAACCGGCCGACAGCGTTACGCAAAGCTACTGCGGAAAGCCGACAAACATCCGATCGAAAAAGTGGGTGGACGGCTGCGCAGACTAATGAGTTGGAAAAGCGCAAACAAAAAGCGGTAACCAGCGCTGCCACGCTGGGCAGTGCGCCATTTCCGGCGAACTGATCTCGCCGGATTTATTATCTATTATCTTGACCCGGTCCCGAGAATAATCATCGCGCCGTGCGTGGTCGGAATCGCGGCGAGTCGCTCACAAGGCTGCGGAATACGGGAATTCCCAGCCACCGTGTAGCACATCTTTTTCGCGGTCTTCGCGGCCGTCTGCTGTGTTACCGGAAGGACTACGTTTTTGCTCGGATCGGCAAATGCCGACGTGCAGAATGCGAGCGCGAGTACGACACCGCACAGGCGGGTAAACCTAGTTACAGTTATCATGCACAAAGTGTGCGCCTTTTTTCTGCGTAGTGCAACACAAAGAATGCCGGCCGGGGGGCCATTGGGGACAAAAAAACGACATTTTCGGCAATGCTGAACACCGCTGACGGGTAACTCACCAAAGCAAGGAATCACTCCCCCCAGAGAAAATGTTCCAAGCGCAGACGATTAAGGCGCGCCCGTGCTTCTTCACTCCGGCTGCCGTCGGCGGCGGCCAATCTTTGATAGATAACTGCAGCGGATTCCCATTTTGAATCATCCTCCAAGAGCCGTGCTGCATTGAATCCCGCTTTGTAATACCAGAAAAGTTCAGGGGGCCGATCGTGGCGCGTGTCGTTTTCCAGGACTGTGTAAAATGTCGCCAGCGCCCCCGCCCGGTCGGTTTCCTTTTCCAGGCAGAGGCCTTTTTTGAAAAGCGCCTGGTTGCGCCAGTGGATCAACTCCTCCTTCTCGGAAGCCAATTGATCGTAGATTCCGATTGCTCGCCGATAGTTCTTCGGATCGCTGCCACCCATTTCGAAGAAAATGTCGCCCTTGCCGCAGAGCGCCTCTCTCTTCTCGGACGGCCGAGCATCGCCCTTCAATACTTCGTCATACAATAAAAGTGCATCCTGTGGTTTCCCCAGTTTGCGTTCGATAACTGCTTGTTCGTTGCGCGCAGCCCACTTCAAATCGCCATTCAATCGAACGACTTGATCAAGCAAGACGATCGCCCGGTCGAGCGAACGCGCGCCCATGCTCGACATCGCCGATTCCGCTGCGAAAAATAGCGCTTTTTCGCCGAGTGGGCTGTCCGGATTCTGCTGTGCGAGACTTTCAAATTGTGTTTGTGCGTTTGCGAAATCCTGGCGCCGATAGTAAATCTCCGCCAATTTCATGCGAACATCTGGCGCGAATGACGAGGCGCCATGTTGCTGAAGAAAACGATTCGCTCCGTCGCCGCTGCTGTTAGCTTCGAATCCAACGCGCGAGCGAGGTTTTTCCGCGCTTCATCGAGACGAGGCGGCGTGGCATGAAAGACCAGCTCGGCCAGGCCAACCCACGCTTCGGAGACGCGTGGACTCCCGGGAAAATCGCGCAAAAATTGTTGCAATGATTCCGCCGCTTTCTTGTCACCCTTTGCCGCTTCCATCAAACCTTTTTCCAACCGCAATTCGGCGCGCGATTCTTCGTCGCCACCCTGCTGCTTAAGTTCGTTGTAATCCGCTAAAAAGCGGACGGGATCGCCGAGTTGCAACCAGCCGACGGATGCGTTGAAAAGGGCCAGCTTCGCCAACGGTGAACTCGAATGCCCGATTTGTTCATAGGCTTGTGTAGCCACATCAAAGCGCTTTGCGCGATACTGCCCTTGAGCGGCGAGGAGATTAATTCGATCGAGCAACGGCGCCTCAGGGCGAAGCAGACGCGCGTCGCTTAATATCGCCATCGCACTGTCGAAATCCCCACTTTCCATCTCTAATTCTGCAAACTCCAAGAGAGCGGGCACGAGCGCCGGAGACTTTGCGTCGGTGCGGCGCAGATCGCTAAATAACTGCAGAGCGCGCTCGTGGCGCCCCGCGCGAACTTCCAGGCGAGCGAGGTACCATCGCGCAAACGCACGCCGTGGTTGTTCCGGACTGCGTACCCATTTTTCCAGTTCACTCCGCGATGGTTTATGCTCCGCGCGATAAAGTTCATCTAATTTTGCAAAGATGACTGGCAGATCCGGATCCGACGGGTGGTGCTCGATAAACTCCTCAATGGAGTTGTCTCCTGCCTCCGGCGTTTTTAATTGCAGATTCGCATCAGCAATGCCGAAGAGCGCCGCTATCAGCGCGGCGTGAGTCACTTTCTCGGGTCTTTTCAGAAGCGACTGAAAGGCGCCGATTGCTCTGTCAGGCCGCTGCAAAATCAGCTCCAGACGGCCACGCAAAAGGCGTCGCTCCTTTCGTTCTGCGACAGACTTTGGCTGCATCTCATCAAGAACGCGCCGCGCTTCGACGGCGTCGCCTTTATCGAGGTACAACTCAGCTGATTGAAGCTGCGCTTGGGTCGCCAGTTCTTTGTCGCGAACCAGAACGGACAGCTTTGGCAGCGCTTCGTCCCACCTTTTCAACGCGCGCAACATTTCCGCCGCTCCGAAAATTGCTGCCCCATGAAGCGATGAACTCTCGTCCGCGGCGAGTTCCTCGTAGAGCGGCAGCGCTTCGGCCCAGCGATGCAAGCTCGCGAGAGCCTGGGCGCGCCAAAACTTTGCCGATGGAATTTCACGCAAGCGAGAATCCGCGAGCAACACCAGCGCGTCGGCTGGCTGCTTGGCGGCGACCTGAGCTTCGGCGAGCTTTTCCGCGACCGCGCGCCACTCTTGATCGGGCAAATCGTCGTCGAGAAGGGATCGCAAGCGGACAACCGCGACTTCTGGAACGCCTTCACGCAACGGTTTTGTCGCCTCCTCCAGCGCCGGCGAAATTTCTGCGCGCAATGATTGCGAAAGCAAGATCGACAATCCGAAGAGGGCGATTATCCGCACGCCTACCTTGCATCGAACCCTGAGACTTCGCCGTTCGCTATCTGGCGTTTTCATGAAACTTTCAGGATGGGTCGCAAATATTTGCCTGTGAAACTATTTGGCAGATCGACAATTGTTTCCGGCGGGCCGGTGCCGACGATCTCACCGCCGCGTTCACCCCCTTCAGGTCCGAGATCAATGATCCAATCTGCGCACTTAATCATCTCAAGGTTGTGCTCGATCACAATCACCGTGTTGCCCGCGTTGCGTAGCTTCATTAACACTTGCAGCAATTTCTCGATGTCGGAGAAGTGCAATCCGGTCGTCGGCTCATCGAGAATGTAAACGGTGCGGCCAGTCGCTCTTTTCGCAAGCTCCGTCGCGAGTTTCACTCGTTGCGCTTCGCCGCCGGAAAGGGTTGTTCCAGCCTGACCGAGTCGTAGATAACCGAGGCCGACATCGAGCAACGCATTTAACTTATCCGAAACGCTCGGCACATTGCGGAAAAAGCGGGCCGCTTCATCGACCGTTAAGTTGAGAACATCGGCAATATTCTTGCCTTTATAGGTGATCTCGAGTGTCTCGCGGTTATAGCGCTTGCCATGACATACCTCGCATTCGACGTAAACGTCCGGCAAAAAATGCATCTCGATTTTGATCAACCCACCGCCTTCGCAATTTTCACAACGGCCACCTTTAACATTGAAACTGAAACGTCCCGCGTCGTAACCGCGCACCCGGGCTGCGGGCAATTGACTGAATAGTTCGCGGATCGGTGCGAATGCGCCGGTGTAAGTCACTGGATTGGAGCGCGGTGTCCGACCGATCGCGCTTTGATCGATCACGATCGCCTTGTCGATCTGTTCTACTCCGCGAATCGCCTGGTAACCGCCCGGTTTTTCTTTCGAATTGTAAAAATGCCGAAAAAGAACTCGCCGCAGAATGTCATCCACCAGAGTCGATTTACCGCTGCCGGAGACGCCCGTTACGCACGTTAGGCAGCCGAGAGGAAACGGAACATCGATCTTCTTAAGGTTGTTTTCGTTCGCCCCAGCCACCGTCAGCCAGCCGTCAGAGTAGTTGTCGCTTGATGGCTGATGGTTTATTGACCGCGGCTTGACGCGCTGTTTGGGAATCGCGATGCGCGCGCGCCCAGAAAGATAGTCTGCAGTCAAAGAATTTTTCGCGCGAAGAACTTCCTCGATGCTGCCCTGCGCAACAATCTCGCCGCCGCGTGGGCCAGCGCCCGGGCCAAGATCTACAATGTGATCCGCCGCACGGATCGTCTCTTCATCATGTTCAACCACGATCACGGAATTGCCGAGATCGCGTAGTCGCCGCAGCGTTCCGAGTAACCGCGCGTTGTCGCGCTGATGCAACCCGATGCTCGGCTCATCGAGCACATAAAGAACGCCCGCAAGCCCAGAGCCGATCTGGGTCGCCAGCCGGATCCGTTGCGCTTCTCCACCAGAAAGCGTGCCGCTCTCGCGATTGAGCGCGAGATAGCCGAGTCCAACCTCAACGAGAAATTGCAAGCGCGATTGAATTTCGCGCACCACCTCAATCGCAATCACTCGTTGCTGCGCGCTTAAGTCGAGATTCTCGATGTAACGCGCGGCAGCCTCGGTCGTCAGCTCACTGAATTGGTGAATGTTCAGTTCGCGCCCACGTCGATCTTTGACTGTGACCGCAAGAATCTCCGGTTTAAGCCTCGCGCCACCGCATATCTTGCAAGGCTCACGCGTCATAAATGCGCGAATGCGATTGCGAGTAAACTCACTTTCGGTTTCCTCATAGAGACGTTGCATCTGCGGCACCAGGCCTTCGAACGGTCGCGCCGTCTTGCTGGAACGACCATTGCTGCTGAAGGTCGTCTCAATTGATTCATCACCCGTGCCGAAGTAAAGCGCTTCCTTGAATTGCTGAGGCAATTCGGCAAAAGGCACGTCTTCATCGACACGGAAATGTTTCACGAGCGCACCCAGTAAATGACGATAGTACGTCTGCATTCGCTTCGTCCCGCGCCGCCATGGCGTTACGACGCCCTCCGCGAGCGTTTTGCCCGGATCAGAAATCATCAACTCTGGGTCGCAAACCAGTTGCGTGCCAAGCCCATGGCAGGCGGGACATGCGCCGAGATGGCTGTTAAAAGAGAAATGCCGTGGTGTGAGTTCGTCCAGAGTGAACCCGGTCTCTGCGTTGCCGTAATCGGTCGAATAACGGAGTTCTTCCCATTTGCCCGTCGGAGTGAGGGAGGGCTGGAATCTTGGAGTGGTGGATTCTTCATTACTCCATTTCTCCATCACTCCATCGCCGGGTCGTTGTCGCAAGACGGCGACACGGTTCCCGCCCCATTTGAGCGCAGTTTCAATTGAATCCGTCAGGCGAACGCGGATTCCATCGCGCACGACCAGACGATCGACTACCGCCTCAATCGTGTGTCGCTCGTTTTTTTTGAGCCGGAGCGGGTCCGAGCGATCGAGCTCGATGATCTGTCCGTCAATTCGAACGCGGATAAATCCTTCGCGCTTCACTTTTTCGATGACATCCCGGAATTCGCCGGCTTGGTTTTCAATTAGCGGTGCAAGCACAATGATTTTCGTCTCCGACTCGTAGGCGAGGATTTGATCGACAATTTGTTGCGGTGTTTGCCGGTAAAGCGGCTGCCCCGTTAGCGGATCGTGCGGCTGGCCCACTGCTGAAAAGAGGACGCGCAAATAATCGTAAACTTCTGTCGTGGTCGCGATGGTCGATCTTGGATTCGCCCCGGCGCTGCGTTGCTCGATCGCGATCGCCGGCGAAAGGCCTTCGATGAAATCGACATCCGGCTTTTCCATCTGATCGAGAAATTGCCGGGCATAAGCCGAGAGACTTTCGACGTAACGGCGTTGCCCTTCTGCGTAAAGCGTATCAAAAGCGAGGGACGATTTTCCCGAGCCGCTCAAACCGGTAATGACGACCAGTTTCTCCCGTGGAATTTCCACGTGGAGATTCTTTAGGTTATGCTGGCGTGCACCGCTGATCTTGATAACTTGCGCAGGCATTCTGACGAGGAATGTCGAACCTTTTAGTTAAGCACAGCCGCTCTCGTTCTCCAGCGAAATTGCGCTGTCAGAACAAGGTCGAATACTTTACCACGGTGAAGTTCCGCCTGTGTCGAAAAGATGATAATGAGAAGGGTACGATGGAAGAGATTGCGGTGGACGATTGCTCGAAGGACAGAACAGAAGCTGTGCTCGGGAGGGTCTTCCCAATCGTCGACCGGATCATTTGTCATCGGGTTAATCGCGGTAAGGGAGCAGCGCTGCGCAGTGTCTTCGCGGTCGCGACTGGCGACATTATTTTAATACAGGACGTGGACCTCGAATACAGTCCCCAAGATTATCCCGTGCTTTTGGAGCCACTCAGGCCAGGCAAAGCGGACGCGGTTTTTGGATCCCGGTTCATGGGGGGGCGACCACACCGCGTTCTTTTCCTCTGGCACATGGTCGCCAACAGATTTTTGATTCTGCGGTGTGAAGCTTTGCGATGGATTCGGCAGAGACGCGATTTACAGCCGAGATTCGGATCGAGGGCGATATGGGCGCCGTGCTAAACAAGTGCGAATCGGATAGGGGGAGCTGGGGACCGGCCGCTCTTGAACAAAGGCGCCACCGCACGCGGAGCCATTTGGCGAAGATTGCTTCCCGCCGCGAGGGCTGGATTCAGCGCAACAAATATTATTACCAACTGCTGAACCAACTCCTTCGGTTCTTGGTCGAGCCTCAAAAAAAAGTTTTATCGGTACGCTGTGGCACCGGAACGCTATTGGCCGCCGTTGCGCCACTCGAAGGCAAGGGAACGGATATTTGCGCCGAGATAGTCGATATCGCCCGGCAACAAAATCCGGCCTTCAATTTCGCAGTCGTTTTCCCCGACACGGATGAGTTCCAGCAGGCTTTCAACCGAGACGAGAAATTCGATTACATTCTCTTCAACGATATCGGCGACACCGTGGATGTACTTCAGGTATTCCAGAATTTAAGGCCGCTTTGCTGGCGGCACACTCGCGTGTTAATAACAACCTACAACCATCTTTGGGAACCACTCGTCACCTTTGCCGAAAGGATCGGGATGAAGGTCCCTCGCACGGAACAGAACTGGCTTTCCGTCGCTGACATCCGAAACCTAATGAAACTTGCCGGTTTCGAGGCTCTCGAAACGCACCGGATTGTGTTGCTGCCGAAACATGTGCCGCTCTTGTCGTCGTTCTTAAATCGATTTTGCGCTCGCCTGCCATTTTTTAACAAGCTTTGCATGACACAGGTGATTGTCGGCAGGATGCTCCCTCAGCGAATCCCCAAGCGTGAGTTGTCGGTCTCAGTGATTATTCCCTGCAAGGATGAAAAAGGAAATGTAGAAGATGCCGTTCGTCGCATCCCGCGACTGGCTGGCCAAACAGAAATAATATTCTGCGACGATCACTCGACCGACGGCACTCTCGAAGAGGTGATGCGGGTGCGTTCGCTTTACTCGGAACAGCATATCCGACTTGAGTACGGACCGGGAATTTGCAAATCCAAAAATGTCTGGACCGGGTTCAACGCAGCAACAGGCGATATTTTGATGATCCTTGATGCTGATCTGACCACGATGCCTGAGGAATTAGGTTATTTTTTGGACGTTATTGCTTCGGGGCAGGCGGAATTTGTGAATGGATCGCGCCTGATCTACCCGGTGCCGAAAGGTGCGATGAATGCAGCAAATATGCTAGGTAACAAGGTTTTCAGCGTCGCTTTTACCTATCTTCTCGGGCAGAGGGTCAAGGACACTCTCTGTGGAACGAAGGTCCTATGGAGGAGCGACTGGGAGCGAATCAAGCCGATGTTGGGAAGTTGGGGAACCGAAGACCGCTGGGGAGACTATGAACTATTATTTGGCGCCGCGAAGTTAAACCTCAAGATTCTGGATCTGCCGGTGCATTACCAGGAACGTATCTACGGCTCCACCAAGATGACAAAAGTCTTCCGCCATGGACTTATCATGTTGAAAATGTGCTGGCATGGATTCTTGAAACTAAAACTCGGGTACTGAGTTGACGCCGGCCTTTAAGCTTTCATCAGACCGCCAGCGCACAGCCCAACTAATAACCACGAAGTTAGCGCGACCCGCAAAATTTTCGATGCAAGACCGCGTTATTAAAGAGATTCGACACGGACAGTTCCTGGCGAAGCATGGCGCTGGGGAGATTTGGAATTGGGAGAGTCCAGCCGGCAAACTGCGCTGGGCTCGGCGCGTAAAAATGCTGAGTAGTCATTTGAAACCAGGGATGACAATTCTCGAACTCGGATGCGGCACTGGCTACTTTACTGGCGAACTGGCGCGTTCGGGAGCGGACGTTATCGCGATTGATGTCTCACCCGAGCTTCTGGAAATCGCGAGGGCGAATTGTTCTGCGCCAAACGTTCGTTACGAAATCCAGAATGCCTACGCGTTGAGCTATTCTGACGCAATGTTTGATTCAGCTGTGGGCAGTTCGATTCTACATCACCTCGAAATCGAAGAGGCCTTGCGCGGGATTTATCGCGTGTTGAAACCCGGCGGCACCATCTATTTCACTGAGCCAAACATGCTGAATCCGCAGATCGCGCTACAAAAGAATGTCCCCTGGATCAAACGAAAACTCGGCGACTCACCGAATGAAACCGCATTCTTTCGGTGGCCGCTCCGGCGGCTGCTGGAACAAACAGGCTATCGTGACGTTCAGATCGATCCGTTTGATTTCCTGCACCCGAAAACGCCGGTACCTCTGATCGATCGGTCGAACGCCCTTGGCCGTTTTCTCGAGAACCTCCCAATCATCTCGGAGTTTGCCGGCTCGCTTTATATCCGTGGAGTCAAATGAGCAGCGCGACCGCTTGGACGAGCGAAGGGGCGAAAGACCGTGCGGCAACTTTGCGCAACCGCGCTCGTCTCAGCGCCAATCGAAATCTCCTTCTCTGGTATCGCGAACTTTACCGTGATCAGTTCAAGGACTTTCCCGATCCCGCAACTCTCTCGATTCTGGAGATAGGAAGCGGCACGTCACCACTGAAACAATTTCACTCAAACATCGTCACGAGTGACATCCTCGATCTTGACTATCTCGATCTTGTGTTTGACTGCCACGAGATCGACAAATTGGACTCAATAAAAAACAACAGCCTCGATGTGATTACACTCACGAATGTGTTGCATCACCTGAAAAGCCCAATTGCGTTTCTTAACCGCGCAGCCACCAAGTTGAAACCCGGCGGCAAAGTGATCGCGACGGAGCCGTTTTTTTCCGTGCTCTCGAGTTTAATCTTTAAATACCTGCATCACGAACCGGTCGATTTCGGGATTTCCGAGCCGGAGCTGGGCGAGGTACAGGGGCCGCTGGCATCGGCCAACATCGCATTGCCTTGGCTAATTTTTTGCCGGCGGCGCGATTGGCTCCAGCACTTGAATGAGAACTTCGATATTGCGAACCTCTCCGTCCGGCCTTTCACCGCGCTATCTTACATGATCACTGGGGGGATATCGCATAAGCTACCGATTCCTGGTTTTCTTTACCGCGGCATGTTTCCCATCGATCTCGCTCTGAGCCGATATTTCCCGCGGCTATGCGCGGCTTTTTTAACGATAACTCTAACGCGTCGCTAATGTCGGCGGCTTCAGTTCTTCGTCGTGCTGGAAACCAGCTGTACGAACATGCCTTTCCAATCTACCGGCCGCTTTATGCCGCTTACAAGGCTTATGCGGACCGCGCGGAGCGAGAGCTACTTAGGCAGGTCCTGTTTCCGGGCTCCATCGTGGTAGATGCCGGGGCCAACATTGGAATTTACTCCGAATTTCTCTCCCTCTGTGTCGGTCCAAACGGCGTCGTCCATTCATTTGAACCTTCGCCCGAGAATTTTAGACGATTGCGTTCTGCCACGCGTAAGCTCGCAAATGTGCGGTTGTCCCAAGCTGCAGTGGGAGAGCGGAGTGGTAAGTCCGAACTCTATCTCTCGGATAATCTAAACGTCGATCATCGAGCGTACGCGGCGGAAGGAGACTCGCGCCGTGCCGTTCCAATCGAAATGGTAGCGCTCGAGGATTACTTCAAACCCGGCGAACGTGTGGATTTGATCAAAATGGATATCCAAGGGTTTGAGCTTCATGCCCTGCGCGGGGCAAAACGCGTGATCCAAGAAAATCCGGAGATCAAGCTATTGCTTGAGTTCTGGCCCTATGGCTTGAAGCAAGCCGGCGCGCGGTGGGAGGAGGTGGTAGAGACACTTCTAAACTTTGGTATGGACCTCATGCTCGTGAACAAGAAAATCTTGACGCCCTTCGATGTGGCCCATGTGCACATCGAAGTCTCTTGGTACGTTAATGTTTTCGCAGGCCGTAACCTTGAAGCGCGTAGTCTCGTCCTAACTGGTCGCTAATCGATGGTTTTTTTGGGCTCTGGCGATGATCCCACTTATATCTCAGTTTTAGCCCGGAAAACTAAGATAGTGGGAAAAGGATAGGTCATATCTGAAGGGAAACGCGCAAGCCGAAACTCTTGTCCAAAAATCTTTGCGCGAACACTATAGTTTTTTTCATATTTAAATTGTCCTTGCGCCTCGACTCCCTTGATAGTTGCGTTCAGCTGCGCCGGATCAATCTGGCCTGTGAATCCTGCCAGAAGGAAGTCAGCTTTTTGCCCGGCATCCTGTAGTCGAATTACTACTTTGTCGCTTTTCAACGGCTCTACCGTCGGCATCACGGTGTGAAAATATCCGCCGAGGCGTAGAACGCCAATAGTCACCGGCGAGTTACCGATCAATTTCCCAAGGTCCTCGCGAACTACTGAACGCGAATCCCTTTGTTGCATCGCCCGAACATATGCTTCGTCAAAGGCTATGGATGGTAAAGTGAGTAAAAGCGGTGAAGTTATTAGAACAATCACAGCCGCTCGATGTTTCTTCAATGACAACCACAAATCCCTGAAGGCGAATCCAACGAGGATACAGAACCCCGGAAATAGAATCATTGTTGCACGAGCGAAATACGGCCCGAGATAGCCTTTGGCCATAAAGTAAAGGTAGAGCCCGGAGAAGATCAGTATCGGAAGGCTGCGCTGATAGAGGCTGCGCCTGAAGCTCAGATATAGAATTGCGCAGTAAGGCACTAGCCATAGAAAAGGATACATCGCGAACGGAATCAAGTATGAGATATACTTCCAGACCACGGATAAATTGACCAGCTGGCTTCCGTTGAACTCGTGTAACGACGCGTACTTTAGGGTTTGCCCTGTGATTGCTTTTGTAACGCTCAGCGGACTCAACAACAGCATCGGATGGCCCAAGAACAACCCAATTACAAACCCCAAAGCAATTAACCAAACTGGGCCTGCAACGAAGCTCTTAGCACGCTCCCAGAGTCGGATCTTCCAATTCGGCAAATCATCACCGCGATCAAATAGCAAGTATAGACAGGGAATGACGACAATGATCCCCGCAGGATAACGAGTCGCGCCTGCTAATCCCGATAATAGGCCAACTAGGACGAGCATCCACGACCTTCGAGCGTTTCGGAGCTTTAAAGACAGCCAAATCACCAGGGCGCACAGTAAATTGCTCAAGACGTGCGTCCTCATAAAATGGGCGTAAATGACCTGCATAGGCAGAACGGTGTAAACGAAACACCCGAGAAGGGCGGGATAGAAGTTGCGCGTTGCTTCTCTGATGGCGAGAAAAACGATGACAATGGTGCAGAGGTCGACCAGAACTGACATCCATCGACAGACATACAAAAGACGGGCATGGTCTTCCATTTCCAGCTTTGTCGAGGCCGTCGAGACAAGCCCGGCGGCGCTCATGAGCTTGAGCGCCGCTTTGGGGACTGCCCATAGGTAATAATTAAACGTACCTTCAAAATAAGCTGAGGGAGCCTTAATTTTTCCGCGTAGTAGATCGATTTCCAGCACGCCTCTCAGGCTGACGAATTCGTCAGGCTGAAAGTTTCGGTAGTGGCCGTAGCCGCTCTCAAGCCCCCACGTCAATCCGGCGCTGCGCAAATATCCTCCTAAAAGCAGAACCGAGCCGAACAAAATATACCGAGCGATCTTTCGTCGGATTATGTGCGGCATCATTAGCAGACGACGTCAGGCGACTGCGTCGAATAACTCCTTATAGCGACAACGCGGAAGCTTTGTCATTTGTTTCAGAATCGCAAGCCGAGCGCCCCAAGCCGTCACACCAACCGACTCTTCCTCTGTTCATGGCTCCCAACATAATAAGAAATTCCAACTTCAGGATTCGAAATTCTGCCTGCACCTCATTGTTCCTATTCCAGGTTCTTACCGTAACCGCGCGTTGCCAAGCGGTTACAGATCCATCCGCGAAGACGGTTTTTGCCGATCGATGATCGACATTGCTATGAAAGGGCGCAACTGACTCGCGATTAGCCTATGACAACTGATCACAGCGCCAGAATTCGCGCGCCGGGAGTAATGTACCCGCGCTTGTGCGATTCGCCAATTTTGGAGCAACCGGTCGACGAAGATCATAAATTGCGTTCGGGCAGCGCGGGCGGTTTCCGCGAGGTCGTTTTCAAACCAAGTACACTCATGAAAAAACTGGCAAAAATAATTTGAATGCCCAGAACGATCAGCGTCACCGCCGGAATTAGCCGGCGCAAATTTTTCTCCGGGGACAATTTGCCGTAACCGGTCTGTCGCCAAATCCAAATTGAGCACGCGAGTAAAATAATTCCGGCACACAGGATGAACAGCCCGGCGAGGATTCCTTTTTCAAGGGTGAAAATTTTGAATAGGCGTGACAGTTTCGGATCATCGGGCAAAAGTTCTTCGGCGATCGCAAAAACTTTGGTGAAGAAAGCGAACGCGACGAGTTGAAAGCCGATGATGACGGTCATGCCCGCGACCGCCAGCGTGCCAACGTCGAAAGTGAGGCCGCCGATCTTGATGTTGTTCAGCGAAAGCGCGACGACAAAAATTATTCCAATCGCCGACAAAAAAATTCCCGGCGCAAGGAAAAGCCAGCGCGGCGAAAAGAGCAGCATGAAGCGCAAGTGCCGCCAGCCATCGCGCCATGGCCTCAGATGCGGCGGACGCGAGCGTCCGTCCGGGCGCAGCGTGACGGGTACTTCCACGATTTTGAGCTGTTTGAGAGTGGATTTGATAACCATTTCCGAGGCGAATTCCATGCCGGTCGTTTTCAAATCCATTTTTCCAAATGCGCTTTTCGTGAAACCACGCAGGCCGCAGTGAAAATCGTGCACCGGACATTTGAAAAAAAAACGACCGATGAATGAAAGAATCGGATTCCCGATCCAGCGATTTTTCCACGGCATCGCGCCGGGCCAAATTTTTCCGCCGCCGACGGGTAGTCGACAGCCCATAACCAGTTCAAAGCCTTCCTGAAATCTTTTGACGAAACGGTCGGCCTCGGAAAAATCGTAGCTGTCGTCAGCATCGCCCATGAGAATCCACTTACCGGACGCGGCTTGGATGCCGCCGCGCAACGCACTGCCGTAGCCTTCTTTCTTCACATGAACGACCTGCGCTCCGAGTTTTTCCGCGATTTGCACCGAATTATCTTTGCTCCCGTTGTCGGCGATAAGAATTTCGCCGCGCACGCCGGAGCGCTGAATACCCAGCCGAGCCTTCTCAATGCAACGGGCGAGCGTCTCCGCCTCGTTCAAACAGGGCATCACGATGGTCAGTTCAATGGAATCGGCCACGGCCAAAGTTTATTTCAGAGCGGGTCAGTTTGCGAGTGCAGGTCTTTTCCGTCTTAATTCTGATTTCTCCGCCTCTGGCACTGAAACACGAGGGGGCCGATTTCGAAAACCCGCTTTAGGCTAGATGTTCGCTTGTTCGCTCTGAAAGCTCTATGCGAAAGTTAGTGAGGACGGTTGCCGTTATTGCCGTGCTACCTTGACAGGTCTGCGAAGGATGTACCAATTCCTCCAGGTGGCACTCCCTCTTCGGATTCGGCTGGAGCAAGCTTTAGAATTACCGCTTTGGAGCTGGAAGCGAGAATGCTCCACTGGGACCCAAAAAGGGCAGGCAGGCGTGACTGCTGGGCCGTCATGTCTTTCTGCGAAACGAACAGCGCGTAAACCGGAAGCGATTGATCTAAACCGCGTTTAACTAGCGCTGCAGCTTCCGGCCGGTCATAGCGCCAAATTTTGCTATAGCGGTAACGGTGCTTTCCATCGAGAGGCGCCGCGACGAACGGCTTTGGCAAAAGGGCATTCAAATAAACAGGATCAATATTAGAAAGAACGATACCTGGTTGCTTTCCAACTCTGTCAACCATCTCTTTCGCGGTCGCAAACGCCACTGATTCTCTGGGTGGATCGGTAAAATGCAATGCATCCCACGTTTGTGCTCGTCCGCCTTTCGGCGGGAAACCAGATTGGGAAGGAAAGCCGATACAGGACAGTAGGAACAGGCCGAAAACCAGACAAGCTACAAGCACTCGTTTCCTGGCAAGGATCATTCTTGTAGCCCAGTCTACGGGCAAAACCGCGACAGCAATCAGCAAGATCAATATCGGTAGATAGTAGCGACACACCGCGAAAAAATTGGTTGCAGTGCCGGCGAAACCGCTAAACCCAGATAGCAGGGCGCAGAGCACAAATCGGCTCACCTTGATAAACAGAAAACCGATACAGGTCAAAAGGATGAAAGGAGGAACAAAGTGGGTACCGGTCCCAAAAATATTTGCGGCGCTAAAGATTTGCCAGCGGGCGGTCATTTCAGCCCATAGCATTGCAGCGTGTTTGGGGATATTGTGAACGGAAAACAAGTTGTGAGCTGCTCCAAAATGGGGAACCCAAAAGTCGTACCCGGTGCTTAACGGGTTTTGAAACCACGCGTAATTTATCAAGAAAACCGGGCTCGCTGCTATGGCAAACACCAAAAGCACAGCAACGCAGTGAAACAACCATGTGACTCTTGATTGTGTCCCGGGAAACAACGCCACAGCCAGCAACAGCGGAGCAAAAAAAAGGAGTTGCGTACGAATGTCAAAGGCCGCTCCCAGGAGAATCGCTCCAAGATAAATTTTCCAGCGACGTTTCTCTTCCAACGCGAGATACACAAAAATGAACGCGAATACGACGAAAGCCGACCCGGTTATATCACTAAGTGAAGCCCGACAGAAGGTGAAGAACGCGGGCATCGTTGCGAGCAAAAGGACCGCAAACCCTCCGGAGATCGGCATGGCGAGATAGGCATAAGTTACGAATACGCCTAACAGCAACACCAAGCCGACCGTTTGACTTGTTCGAAAGGGTGCCAGGACGGTCTCCGACGTTGGAAGGAGCTTAAGCCACGGGACTATCAATACCGGGTAACCAAAGGGAAACCTCGATGGCAGTTTCTCGTAGCCGATCTGTATGGAAGGCGGCCATTTGCCGTAAAGCATCGCTTTTGCCTGCGCGAAATATTCCATCGCGTCTGGACCCGGTCCGAGATCGAGCAGCGCTGTCTTATGGTAATCAATTCTAAGGACGGCAAAGTAATAGAAGGTTAGCGCACACAAGAGAAGTAATGTGCCGACTAAGAACGGCGCGGTCGCGAATCTTCTCTGTGGAAGTTCTGTCACAAGATCTGATATTTTCGGACCCTAATCCTCGTGGCCATGCGCCGCGGCTCATTCGTTGCGGGACCCCTTAGGTCGGCTCCTATGGATTAGCCTTCGGTCGTACTCTTCGCAGGAACATCGTCAACCGCCCTGGGACGCATAAGATATTGTCCACCGGTAGGCCGCACAATCTCCTCTTCGATACACAAATGGTCGAGTAGCATAAGAATTTTAAATAGAGTTTTGGTATCTTCGTTCTCAAGGTACGCCGCGCGGGTTCCGGGCGGGGCGACACGATGCAAAAATGCACTAAACTCCATCTTCCATTCGATTGTAAACCAGCGTTGAAAAACCGGAATGATTTCGCCCGATCGAATGGACTCGAACGGTGAAGCAAGGTGCCCCGGTTCGGAAGTTCTAATCTGCTCCGTTACCCGATCGTTCAATTTATTTTTGCGAAATTTTTCGGGAAGAATCGCGAGAAGTTGGTTCATGATTGAAAGACGCTTCGGATCGTATTGTCCTTGCGTCTCTCCGATGAAATCATGAATCCAAAGATAACCATCGCCTTTCAGAGAAAGCCACACCTGTTCCGCCACTCGCTCGAGAAAAAGGACATGATGGAGCGAGGTTTGGGCGACTACTAGATCGAATGTTTTCTCCGATAGTTCCAGGAAATTCAAGTCGGCAACTTCATACGTGAGCTGCAGATTTTCCTCTTTCGAAATCTCGCGCGCGGTTGCGATGGCTCTTTCCGAGATGTCAATTCCATGAAAGCTCTTACAGACTCCCCCATGGATGAGCGCGCGCTCGAGCCTTCCAGCACCGCATCCGAGCGTGAGACCATGTTCAAACTTCAGTTTCTTTTCCTGTGCGACCTGGAACAGAGATGACTGATGACGCGCAACGCCAAGCTTCGCGCTTGCTTCCGTGTCCTCGATTCTCGCTTCGGAACGCTCCAAAGCGGGCAGAATTTCACCCCACACTTCGTTTTCCCGCGCGGCCATCGCGTCGTACACCCGCCGATCGGCCATCGCCCGATTGATGATCTCTTGAGCTTTATCCCCACTCATAAGCCAAGGCGGACGGCCTATATCGCATCATCAAGGTAGGACTGCACGAACAGCCCCATGATATGCTGCGCGCCCGCGCCCTTTACGTGTCTTAGATCGGCCTCCCACGCAGCAGCGCGATCCGAATTCAGCACGATCTCGTAACTAGGAAAGTAATCCACATTATCATGCGCCGCCGCCCATTCCTGTGCGACCGTTCTCAAAAGAGATTTCGAATAAGTGTTGGCCACTACCACATCCATTGTGGAGAACGTGGCCATTAACGGCACCGGAGAAACCGTGACCACGAAGCGAAGGTCGGGGTGCCCGTACCGAGACAGCAGCGCGTGTATCGTCTCCAGATTCGTCCAATTTTCGGCGAAACTGGTCACGTGAAACTCATAGCGGTCCGGTTGAGTCTTAAACAAAGATGGGATGGGGGTAGAGTTAACGTACACGTCTGCTTGAACATCGCGCCAAACCTCGGCCAGCCCAAGCGTGATGATCACTGCGCGACACTCCGTTATGCGTTTGGTAACAGTTTGCAGTAACGCACGGCGCTCCAAGGTCTCCTCGAAACCGGACAGCTCGAGTACGGGCGTAATGTGCGGGTCAGACCATGTGGTTTCGGTCACTTGAGCAATCGACTCCACAGGAAATACGGCGTCCGGATCAAGCGCCCACCGCAACTCGTTCAAGATTGAAAACGTGTTATATTTGTTGGTAAATCCGAGCCCCGATAGCGCCTTGTTAACTGGCTGGAGCCTGGCAAACTCGGGCGCTGCACTTTCAACGGCGAATTTGCGTTTTCTTAGAGCGAATTCGAGACCGCGCGCGAAACATGAGCCGATCGCATAGAATTTGTCATCGCGTTGCAGTTTGAACTTTGGATCAATCTTTGGCGTGAACCAAGTTTGGCGCAGTCGCTGAAACGCATACTTGCCTTCCGGATCATTCGCATCCGCTTCATCCTTGTACCAGCGATTGGCACAGTTTTGGTCGTAATTCCGGAGGGCTTCACTCGCTGTCGCGAAATACGTGGAGGTCGACATCTGCGAGGAAACACTTGATGTTTCAGGCGCCGTTACTTCGCTAACGCATGCTTCGGACATAGGATTAAAAGAATTCTAAACAGACGGGCTGATGGCGAAAATTCTCGAAAATACTATCGTCGCGGTGCAAATAATCGGGCCATATGCTCGACTTATTCGTACCTTGGATTATGCCGAGACTTAAGTCGGCGTGGTTCATCGAATTCCGTTTTGTCAGAGATAATCCATAGGGCACGGATCGACCTTAGCCAGCGATTCTCATTAGACAAGTGCCCCTCCGGGGCTCCGGGCATAGAGACGCGTGGACCTTGTTGTTGAGTTCTAGTAAACTACAAGCTGGCTCTCTGGGCGTTGCATTATGTAAAAAATCGACCTCTCGAAATCGCAATTAGGCTCCAGGCCAAAATCGCCGGCTTTTCAAAGAAGTCGTTCACGCGCCTCGGCATAAGCCTTAATCAGTGCGACCGCGCCGCCATTTTCGGCGAGCTTTCGGGTCAGCAACGCGTCGGCAACTTGGTGCAGACACATGTCGAGTTTATTACCTTCCAACAGGTGTTCCGTCAGCGTCTGGCCAAGCTCGTTTACCAAATCATCGAGGATCGCCGCCTCCGTGGTTTCGCCCGCGGTGCCCGTAACATTTTGCCGGGTGGCGGAAAGTAGGATGTTCGGGAATGCCTTGCACAAGATCAATTGGGCGAGTGTCAACCACTCACCGTAACGCTCGACGGTGCCGACAATGTCGACCCGATCGAGATTGGCGATTGCTTTGCGTAGATGGGCTTCATCAAGCCGTCCTTTATGCTGACTCCCCTTGGTTCGCGAACAAAAGTGCACCTGATAATTGCATAACATCGCAGGCGCGGTACTAAGCCGCCACTCGACGTAGCCCTTGAAATCAAGCTCCTTTGCCTTTAAGGCGCCGGGCGTAGAAACTTCCTGCTGACGTTCGAATGCGTAAATCGAACGAATCCGAGCGATCGGATCGCGAATAAGAATACTGGTCACAACCTCGCGACCGCGAATTATCGGCGCCGGGAAACTCGCCTGATGGCTGGAGAGCGCTTCGGTTTCGGGCCGCTGTTTCACATATCTAATGATATCGACGGACGCAAGAATCTGATTTGGCGCCGTCAAATCATATGTGCAAAACCGCCTTCCAAGGGCCTGTTTCAAGGTCCACTCAAACGATGTTCCAGCGTTCTTGAAGATGTGATAATGAACCAACAGCGGACGTGTTCGCCGCGAAGTCGTTGAGCATGCCTTGCGTGAAGGGATTCTGCGCAATGCCCGTCGCTTGAAATCGCGTGGTGAGATTTGGAGGCGCAATAGCCCCACTTCAATTATGTTGGCAACACCGTGATAGAACTGCCCAAAATGGCGCCCGATCCTGGCACCATGCAGAAATAAGGATGGAAGATGATGGTGCATGGACCGAATCGCGCTAACAGACAGCAGTTAACTGGCGACCGTCATCAAAAATCAATCATTTTCCTCAGGCCGGCCCGATTCGAGCCGGGCTTGACGTCATGTTGTGGCGATCTCCCCCAAATCGAAAAGGATGATCGATCTGACGTAAGTGCGAGGAGTCTGTTTTCCCGCTCCAGAGCCAGCGTTTTCTTGTTCGCTGGAGCAGCCCCCAAAGGAGAAAGCCCGCTCGAAGAAGCTGCTGCTGGCAAATCCAATTACTTTCGGCGATAAAGCTGCTGGAAATGGAAACGGCTTCCGGCAAAACAATTCTGATCGTCGAGGATGAACGCGATGTTGTCGATCTTCTCACGCTTAGCCTGCGCAAAGCAGGTGGATTCATTGTCGCGACCGCTGCGGACGGTGTAAGCGGTTTGCAGAAAGCGCGCACCGAGAAACCGGACTTTCTCATTCTCGATCTCATGCTGCCGAAAATGCCGGGGCTGGAAATCTGCAAAATCCTGAAAAGCGATCCCGCGACGCGCCAGATCCCAATCATGATGTTGACTGCGAAGGCGGAAGAGATCGATCGAATTGTCGGCCTGGAGTTTGGCGCCGACGATTACGTGACGAAGCCGTTCAGCCCCCGCGAAGTGGTCCTGCGCATTCGGGCGATTATGCGGCGAGGCGACGCCAAACAAGAAGAAGAACATCTTACGGCCGGTTCAATCGTGATCGATCCGGCCCGTCACGAAGTTTCTGTCAATGGCAAACGCGTCAATCTGACCAGCCTCGAATTTAAGCTTTTGCGCACACTGATGCAGCGACGCGGTCGCGTCCAAGCGCGCGACCGTTTGCTCAACGATGTCTGGGGTTACGAAAGCATTATCGACACCCGCACGGTGGACACACACGTGCGTCGACTGCGCAAGAAACTCGGCAAAGCCGCCAATGTCATCGAAAGCGTGCGCGGTTTCGGCTACCGGCTGCGGGAAAATTAAGGCGAGATGTCGTGGTTAATTCTTGGCGTAATCTGCGTGGTGTTCGCGGCGGTCGCGCTCGTTACCTGGCGAATGTGGATCGCGCCCTGGGGAAAACTTGAGGAGATTCTTGGCCAAATTAGCCGGGGCAAAGCGCCGCGCACTTTTCTTATTGATGGCGCGGCGGAACCTCGCCGCGCTGGGCTGGCGTTAGAAAATCTCTTCGCGCGCCAGCAAGAGCTGGATCAGCAGATCACGCAACGCGAATCTGGGACGCAAACAATTCTTCGCGCGATGCACGATGGTCTGCTCGTCGTCGACGAGCGCCGTCACATCATGCTCATGAATCGGACCTTCGCGAAGCTGTTCGAACTCCGGGATGGAGCGGTCGGCGCTCCATTACTTGAGACCATCCGCCATGCGACGCTTGATCGGCTGATCGCGGAAGCGCTGCGAACCGGCAACGCGCTGCAGAGAGAATTGACCCTCACCGATTCGCAAACCAACGCCGGGCGCCACGTAGAGATCAGCGCGGTTCCGATGAAGGATGATGCCGGTCTAACAACTGGAGCCGTCGTTCTGTGTCACGATATCACGCAATTGAAGCGGCTCGATCAAATTCGGAGCGACTTTGTCGCGAACGTTTCGCACGAGCTGCGAACGCCTTTGTCGATCTTGCGCGGGTACATCGAAACGCTCCTCGATAATCCGAAGACTCCTCGCGAAGAATTATCGCGCATTCTTGAAGTCATGGAGCGGCATTCCAAACGGCTCGGGCTTCTTGTCGATGATCTGCTGAACCTCGCCCGATTGGAAGCGTCAGACACAAATTTGGATATCAGCCAGGTTCGGGTGTCGGAACTATTCAACAACGTCATTCGCGATTGGAAAGGGAAGCTCGGCAAGAAGAACTTAAAAGTAGTTGTCGATCTTCCGCCGGACGCGCCGGTGATCCGCGCCGATGGAACGCGATTGCAGGAAGTGCTCTACAACTTATTGGATAACGCGTTGAAATATTCGCGCGAGAATGGAGAAATTCGCCTCCAGGCCGCGGGACGCGGATCTGAAATCGTGCTCAGCGTGAGCGATAATGGAATCGGCATCGGCAAAGATGATTTGCCTCGCATTTTCGAGCGCTTTTATCGCGCCGACAAAGCCCGCGGCCGCGAACTCGGTGGAACCGGTTTGGGACTTTCCATCGTCAAACACATCGCGCAACTGCACGGCGGCCGCGTCGAAGCTGAGAGTGAGCTGGGCCGGGGGACGACTATTCGAGTGTTGCTTCCGCTCGATTAACTGTAGCCGTCGCCCTGGCCGACGCGAGCGGGTCATTCGCGCGCCGTGCTGCGCTTCGTACAGCGAAGCGACTACAGCCGAGTGGACTCCTGTCACACAAAAGTAACACTAAACTTTTTGACCGTTCGGCGAGCGTTGCGGCAGGCTGGAAGCACATATGAACTCTCTCGGTTTTGCCCACAAAATTTTTACTGTCGTTCTGTTAGCCGGAGTCAGTGCGACTGCCTCAGCGCAGATGATGATTAACGGTGCAGGCGCAACATTCCCCTATCCGATTTACTCAAAGTGGTTCGACGAGTACGCGAAAGTCGATCCCTCAGTCCGCTTTAATTACCAATCGATCGGTTCCGGCGGTGGCCAGAAGCAAATCCTCGCGCAGACGGTGGATTTCGGTGCATCGGATGGCCCGATGAGTGACGACAATCTGGCGAAGGCTCCTGGCAAACTCTTGCACATCCCAACGGTTGCGGGCGCTGTCGTGCTTACCTACAATTTGCCAGGCAATCCGGCTCTAAAACTGGACGGAGATACAATCGCCGGCATTTATCGCGGCCAGATCAAAAAATGGAATGACCCGAAAATCACGGCCCTGAATCCTGGAAGTAATCTCCCCGATCAGGAAATCGTGGTCGTGCACCGTTCCGATGGCAGCGGGACGACCTACATTTGGACCGATTATCTGAGCAAAATAAGTTCAGAATGGAAAACCAAGGTGGGCACGAACACGTCGGTAAACTGGCCGACCGGTATCGGTGGCAAGGGGAACGAAGGCGTGGCCGGTCAAACGAAGCAAACCCCGGGCGCACTCGGCTATGTCGAGCTGATCTACGCAGTTCAAAACAAGATGCCCTACGCCGATGTTAAGAACGCGGCCGGCGAATTCGTGAAACCGACGCTCGAATCAGTGACCGCCGCGCTCGCGACGGCGGATATTCCGGATGACTTCCGTTTCTCGATGACAAACGCGTCGGGCAAAGGCGCTTATCCAATCGCAGGCGCGACATGGTTGCTGGTTTACGAGCAGCAAAAGGATGCAACCAAGGGGAAAAAGCTGGTCGAATTTCTGAAGTGGGCCGCGAAAGATGGCGAGAAGATGGCCAAAGATCTTCAATACGCGCCCTTGCCGGAGAGCCTCCAGCAACGCGTTCTGACGCGAATCGACGAGATCAAAATGTAATGTGAGATCGCATGGAGATTGCCACACCTCCAGCATTCGCAACAGTTGAGCCGCACTCGACGCGGCGCGCGATGACGCCGCCGTCGCGCTTTGGGGACAAAGCTTTTGAGTGGCTCACGTTCTCGATGGCGCTGGCGGTGGTTGTGCTCGTCGTTCTTATCGGGTGGCAACTATGGCTTGGATCTTCGCTCGCAATCAAGAAGTTCGGGTTCCATTTTCTCACCACCTCGACTTGGGACCCGGTAGCTGAGCAGTTCGGCGCGCTGCCTTTTATTTACGGAACGCTGGTTTCTTCCCTGATCGCCTTGCTCATCGCAGTGCCATTGAGCATCGCGACGGCGGCGTATCTGACGGAGCTTGCGCCTCTC
>VBQB01000076.1 GCA_005887855.1 Verrucomicrobiota bacterium
TGCCAAAAACGCGGAGCGGCAAAATCATGCGACGCCTTCTCAAAGAAATCGCGAGTGGGAAGGCCGTCACTGGCGACACAACAACCCTTGAGGATTTTAGCGTGCTGGCAACGTTGAGCGATTCCGAAGAGTGAAACAATGTGGCGGATGTCATCTCCTCTTTAGGACTGAAGATTTTGCGTTTGTGTAAGCACGGATTCGGTTAGCCTCTTTCTGTGAGTTTTATCCGCACAGGCTTTCGCGAGATCGCCTTGAAAGTAAGGCGCCAACGAACGCGAATCGCGCTCCGTCACGAGAAGCGGCTCCTGCAAAAAAGCGAAATAAATCTTGGACGCGAAGGCACAACCCAAGCGGCCAATTTTCCTGAGCTACGCAGTGAGATTGTTTCCCTCAAGAAGTTAGAGCAGGAACAGAAAGAAGTCGCGCTGCGGATCGCGCAGATCGAAGAGGGGATCGAAAGGATCGAAGCGGAGCGGCAACAAAATACGCGCGACCAAAACGACGCCGTTGCGAAATTAGAAACGGAGAAGAAACCGCTTCTCCAGCAACGCAATCAAGCGAAGCACGCGGCCGATCTATGCGAGCGCGAACTGGCCGCTGTGGCGCGCCGCATCCAAGAGAACGATGCGGCCGATCGTGACTTGTTGAAACAGCTGTCCGACCTGCAAGCGCGGAATCCGCCGGCACCGGATCTCGAAGCACAGTCAGCAAGCATAAGCGCACGTCGTGCCCGCCTCCCGGAAGAGCGCGCTGAACTTGTCCGAGCCCGTCTCGGCAGCGCAGATGCGGCTCGCCTCGCCAAGGAGAAATTGATCGCTGCGGAAGCGGAACTTTCCGTCGTAGAGAAAAATATTGAGCGCGTTCGGAGTGAATTTGAAGCGCGCGATCGAACCCTGAACGAGAGCAGCCGCGCCCAACAGGAAGCGGTTCGAGAAGCACGCGCACGTCATCAGACAGTCGAGGAGCGAAAAAATCCCGCTTATCTGAACATCGGGCGTCATCTCGCGTCGCAGGGCATCGCCCCACCGAACGCGCCGCATCTGCTCGAGGAAGTGCGCCGCCGCCGGGAGGCCGTGGATCGACATTTGCAGCACAGGGCGGAGCTGGTCCTGCTCTCCAGCCAGGTCAACAAACAGGAGCTGCGGAAATTCTACTTCAGCGTCATTTCTGTCCTCGTGCTGTTGGGGATCATCCTGCCTCTTGCGTTCCAATCCCCGCGCAAACGCGAGTGGTTGCCGCAAGAGACAGACACCATTCTGTCGATTAACATCGATCAGTTCGAACGCGCCGATCTGCCGAAGCGGTGGCGCAAGGATCAACCAGACATTTGGCCAAAAATTTGGTCTGGCCTGATCGGCGCTGCCGCGTCGACTCCGGGATTCAACTTGTCTCGCGACGCAGTACGCGTCACTCGCGCGCTCACTTCGGACGACACGGGAAAGATGCAAGAGTTTGTCCTGGTCGAGGGGCGCCGTGATGTTTCCCATGTCATTCGCGCAATCGGAGGCGATAGAAGTTTCGAAAGGCGCACCATCAGCGGTTTGCCGGTTTGGGAACGGCCGCCGGGGTTCGCCGTCGCGCGGGTGGGACCCGCAACCCTCGCTGTCGGAGCATCCAGTGAGGTGGACGAATTGGTCCGCGTCCGGCTTGGAATGAAGCCAGACTTAAAAATCACCGGTCAACTCTTCGATCGTTTCCAGGCGCTCGATCGCGAGAGTGCACTGCGACTTATTTCGCGTGATCCGCCCGATCTCTTACGCGTTTTCCATCCGATTTTCACGCGCGAACTGCTCGACGTTTCACAATTACTCGGTCTCGCTATGACGCCACAAAACCCGGTGAAAGCAAAATTGCTCTTGAAATTAAATTCACCGGATAGCGCAACCCAATTCGCCCGTAATTTGCACGACGATCCGAAGCGCTGGTTGCGCGTACCAGAGTCCGAATTGTTGCTCTACTCCCAACCGCCTGATATTCAGAGGCACGGCACGTACCTGGAGTTGCGTTTCAGTCTCCCGGAGAATAGCGCTCGACTTCTGCTCGAGCGTATTGCAAAGACGAACGCTGCGGAAGTGGTGACAGCACATTAATTGGTTAGGCAATGAGATGCTTTGACGTTCGCTTCCTCCTATTTGTTTTGATGACAGCGGCGATGAAGTCCGTCGCCGCGCAAGCTGCTATTCCGCTGGTCAACATTAAGTCGGTTGACCCGACCATCCTCATCGAGCTGCGCTACGCTGGTCGAAATAACCTTGCGGGACACCCATTATATCCGCTCGGAACAGCCGCCGTCGTTCGTCCGGAAGTGGCGATACGTTTGGCTGCGGCTCAAGCCTTTCTGCGGCGCTACCAATTTCAACTAAAAATCTGGGACGCGTACCGTCCTGCGGCCGTGCAGACAAAGCTTTGGCAGGCCTCGCACAACAATGACTATGTCGCTAACCCCGAAGCTGGCGCCGGGTCCCTGCACAGCTGGGGCGTCGCGGTCGACGCCACCCTCGCCGACGAGTGGAATTGCCCCGTGCGCATGCCCACCGACTTTGACGATTTCACCCCAGCAGCAATGTGGCGTTACACAGGCAGCGACCCAACGGTCCGCTCGCACGTACGTTTGCTGCAGATTGCAATGCGAAATGCCGATTTTTACGGACTGCGCACTGAGTGGTGGCATTTCACAATCGCCAACTGGCAAAAATATCTGCCGCCCGAGAGGGCAAAGCAGGCCGCACAAGTTTTCGGGACCCGCTGGCAAGGGCAATTATGATCGACACTTTGCTACGGGATTTGCGGCAGCCCGAATATATCCACGTATTGATCAATCCGTTGCCGATCTACGGCCTGGCCATGGGCTGGATCGGACTGGTCATCGCGCTTTTTCTAAGGAGCCGACGCGCTCAAATCGCAACCTTGACGATTGTACTCATCAGCGCCGCCTCGGCTTGGCCCGTCTACGAGTTCGGCCAACAAGCGTACGATCGGGTCTTATCGATAACCGATGAGGATGGGAAAGCCTGGCTCGATGAGCACAAAGATCGTGGGGAGAATCTCATTTATTTTTTCTACGCGCTTACCCTCTTGAGCGCGGTGGCAATCGCATTGCCGATGAAATGGCCGAAATCTTCCATGCCGTTCGCGGTCGCGGTGATTTTGTTTGGCATCGCGACTTTGGGAGCCGGTGGCTACATAGCTTACGCTGGCGGCAAAATTCGGCACCGCGAATTCTGAAACGAACCACCACCGCCGAAAAGTACAGAACACGAGCACGATTAAATCGACAAGGGAAAGCTGCTGAAGCGTTAAAGCGGTGCCGCTTCGCGCTTCAACGATGACAACCGAGCTGGACCGCGCTGAACGCGATGTCGAAGAACACAGCGTTGCGCTCAGAAAGCCTCTGGGCCTAGGCGATCTCGTCCTAACGCAGATTGTCTTTATTGTTGGTTCAAGCTGGGTCGGCACGGCAGCGAAGCTTGGCCCGTCTCATCTCTTTTTCTGGTTCCTTGCGATTTTGCTCATGCCATTGGAAGGTGGGATTTACCAATGGGCCAAGTTCGCGTTCAACGAATTCACCGGATTTGTCGTGGCATGGAATCTCTGGCTGTTGTCGATCATGGTGATCGCGTTGGGCGGAATGTTCGTCACGACAAATCTCTCCTACGCGCTGGGCGAGCAGGGCGCGTGGATGCGAAACAGCCCGTGGTGCGTCTCGCTCATCAGTTGCCTCCTGGTATGTGGCCTCGGCTGGACCGGTGTTCGAGGATTATCGTTAGGCAAATGGCTTCACAACATCGGTGGATTCGCCATGCTTCTGGCTTACGCCGCGCTAATTGTTCTACCGTTCGTCATGCTCGCTCGCGGTGATCTGAGCGCATATCGCCCGCTCCAAATCGCCGCCCCCACGGTGTCGATCTTCTATTCTTTCAATATCTTCACAAAGTTGGCGGTCGGCGCGCTGAGCGGCTTCGAATATGTGGGCATTCTGGCCGGGGAAACACGCGCACCGGCGCGCAACATCGGCCGCTCTGTCATTATCGCCGCGCCGATCATCGCGCTGATCTTCATTTTTGGAACGAGTTCCGTTCTTGCTTTCATAGGAAATAATCAAATCGATCTGATCGGCCCGGTGCCGCAGACGTTGAGACTCGGCCTGCATTCATTCCGAATCGCCGGCGGGATTGCCTCAGTCGCGATTGTGCTAATGACGGTGCGCTCGATTTCCTCGATTAGCATTCATTTCACCGGCAGCTCGCGGCTGCCAATGGTGGCCGGCTGGGATCATCTGTTGCCGGCGTGGTTTTCGCGTCTGCATGCGCGTTACAAAACGCCCATTAATTCAATCGTGTTCGTCGGCGCGATCACGCTCGTGATTGCTATCTCGAGTCAAATTGGCGCCGGAATGCAGGAAGCATTTCAACTCGTGGATAACGCCGCCAACGTTTTTTACGGAATCGTCTATGCCGTAATGTTTGCTATCCCGATTATAGGCGCGGTCGCGATACGCGCTGGAGCGCGCACATGGCTGCGACTCGCGGCCGCTTGTGGCTTTGCCGTCTGTCTGTCGGCTATCTTCTTCACGATCTACCCGATCATTGACGTGCCCAGTCCGCTAACTTTCGCCGCAAAAATCATTGCTGTTACAGGTACTGCCAACGCCATCGGCGCGGCAATTTTTGTCCTCGGTCAGAGGCGCCGTGCCGCGCAGGAAAACTTGACTGCTTAAAGCAGCCGAGTTTCCCGCAGCAATTCTCGATTAGCGGAATGATATTGGCACATACTGCTAACTCTTCCGCTAGCAATGATCCCTCCCCACAGAGGTGCCGGTTCAGATGCTCGTGAAACTCAGCAGCTCTCGACCACCCATCGCAAGTAGTCGGGCAATCCGGTAACCACGGGGATGAAGATTATTTCAGGCACGTCGTATGGATGAAGTGCGCTCAACTTCTCCTGAAAAGCGGCTTGCTGATCCAGCGTAGTTTTGAAAAAGACAATTGCTTCGCCTGCGGTTTCGATTTTGTCCTTCCAACGATAAATCGAGTGAACAACCGGAATGATATTGGCACACGCTGCGAACTTCTCCACAATCAACGTGTGCGCGATGCGATCGGCCGTCTCCGCATCCGGAAAAGTACTGATCGCCAGTAGAACTTGCTCGGCCATTGGTTAGGCCGGCACGGGTGCACTCAAACGGCCAAGCGCCTCGGTACGCCTGGCCGGCTCGCTTCGGCAAATCCAGCCACCGCCCAGCACCAGATCACCATCATAAATCACAGCCGCCTGCCCGGGCGTCACGGCACGCTGTGGTTCGTGCAAGCGAATGCGAGCGCGATTGTTCTCCAATGGCGTGACACTCGCGAGCGTGCCTGGGTGGTTATAACGAATTTTTACCGTCGCTTCGAGGCGAAAGCCCGGATCACCGATCCCGACTGCGGGGTGCCAGTTCACGTGATCGATTTCGAATTCATCGCAAACCAAATCGTCCGCGTCTCCGATGATTACGCGATTTGTCTCTGGATCAACATCAACAACATAACGTGGTCGCGGCGAACCGCCCGGCAACCCTTTGCGTTGACCGATTGTGAAAAGCTCGATCCCGGCGTGTTCGGCGATAAAATTTCCATCAACATCGTAAATCTCGCCGCGATGAAACTCCGTTTCACCGAGATGCGAGCGCAGAAACGCCTTGTAATCGTTGCCGGGGACAAAGCAGATCTCCTGGCTGTCGATCTTGTCCGCGACTTTTAGACCTAACGAACGCGCAATGTTGCGGATTTGCGGCTTGGACATTTTGCCAAGAGGCGTAAGCGCGCGCCGAAGTTGTGGCTGCCGCAAACTAAATAGAAAATAGGACTGATCTTTGCGTAGATCGACACCCTTTCGCAAGACGGCGAAGCCGGGCTCATCAACCCTAGCTACAGGATGCTCGATGATCGCGTAATGGCCGGTCGCGATATAGTCGCAACCCAATGCCGCTGCTTTGCTCCAGAGATTGCCGAACTTGACCTTTTCGTTGCACATCACGCATGGATTCGGCGTTCGGCCGGCCTGGTACTCGCTCGAGAAGTAATCGATGACGAGTCGCTCGAACTGATCGGCTTCGTCAACGACGTAATGCGGAATGCCCAGCGAGTGCGCAACGGCACGCGCATCAGCCACCGCTTGCGGCCCGCAACATTTGTCCTCAGCGCGCGAAATGCAATCCTGCGGCCACACTTTCATGGTCACGCCCACGACCTCGTAGCCTTGTTCACGCAGCAAGTATCCCGCCACGCTGGAGTCCACGCCACCGCTCATCCCGAGTAGAACGCGCTGTTTATTACATGTCATGCGAACTGTAAGGTGAACGTTGGACGGCGCGCGTCAAACAGGCGTCGGGCAGCGCACGCGAGACGCGTGCACTACCCAAACTTCCGCTGCCACACGCGCTACAGTTTCGCTGGCGTGCTCCCGAATGGACTTCCACGCAGAGTAAAACGCCACGGCAAATGCGCGGAGCGGCTAATGCCGATGCGCTTGTCGGCCACGACATCGACCCGCCTCAGGCGGGCGTCTGCGTTAAAGGCAAAGCAGTACCGCGAGTCTGCGCACAAATCCATTTCATGATGGTGATCCGTGATGCCCAGCGCCTGCGTGAGTTTGCCCGGTCCTGAGCACAGACGCTTCTCGTCGTCGAGCCTCCGACGTTTTTTCATCCGTTCGATTCCCTTTCGCGGTTGCATGGCACGAATCAAAACGAAACCATTCGCGTCCCCTTTCACGAGCACATTCAGCATCCAATGCATCCCATAATTAAAATAGACGTAGGCGACGCCCGCCTTGTTTCGCTCGATAAATGCGCGCGTGCTTGGGCGCAAGAACGTGTGACAGGCCTCGTCATCGATCGCGTTATAGGCTTCCGTTTCGACAATCACACCGGAGCACTCGCTCCAAAGCAATTCCGCGCCAATCAACTCCCGCGCGCAAGTGAGAGGATCGCGTTCAAAAAAAGATGCGCGAATAAGATTGCTTGCGATTTGTGACTCCCGACCCGGCATCCGTCGGTTCGCAAGCAGCTCAACCTTGTGGCGCAAAGTAAATTGGAAGGTTGACTTTACTCTCAACCGGTTGGCCGTTGCGGAAGGCAGGGATAAATTTCGCGCCGTTGAAATCGGACATGGCTTCATCGCCGAAGCCCAGGAGGGGGGGATACTCGGATGCGAGTTGCATGCTCTTGAGATTTCCCGCTGCATCAACATTGAGCGCGAGTTCCGCGACGCCAGTCAGACGCACAGTGGAGCCTGTATCGGGATAGTGTATCCCTTTAAACTTTGAGTCCTGCCCGAAGTATGGTTGCGGATCGATGAAGTCACTTTCCTTTTTTAATTCATCGACCTGCTGATTGGAAAAGATGCGCAGGCGTGGTTTGCCGTCCACGATCGAGAATACGACCGTCCCGTAGAAAAACACGGTGACCGGTTGGTGATTGTGGATCGCCGGGATGAACTTCGCGTTGGCCAAACGCTTTAGCACTTCCTGCTCAAGCAGTTTGGATCCAGGCGTGCCGCGATAAGTTTCGCTCCAAGCAATATCACCGGTTATGGCCACGAGACAGGAAAACATAATCGCCGCGTCCTTTTGACCTTTCTTCATCAAATCCGTGGTATCTATCCTGTTTACGAGCGAATTGGGCCCCGTGCCGAGCAAAGCTGGCCGATACATCGGTAGCGCGGGTGTTGCAGGTGACGCGGTCGTTACCGTTTGCGACGACGTAAGATTGACAATCAGCACTGAACTGAACAACAAAAACGTGCCAATTCGCATCAGGAGATAGGCAAGCGGAACGTGCCGTCTTTGCAAGGGCAAACTCGTGAACTTATGCGGCAACTGCCAGGTGATTCTTGGCTGCGATCTTGTGCACAACCTTATGACGCCGGAAATAATCAATGAGCGCGTCGCGCGTTTGTACCTGATGCAGCGTACAGTTGACCGCGGGCGTTTCAAGCAACGTGCGCAACTTCATGAAATGGTGACCGGCGCTACGCGAATCAAAAGTGTTAAAAGCGATCACATATCTTTTCCCGCGATCGAGTGGTCGCCCATCATCCAAAGTCATCGATGTGATTCGACGATCGTAACCGCGGCCTCCGGTTTTCACTTCGAAGCCGAGGAAACTACGTCCCTCGTGGCTGGCGTACACTTCTTCCATGATGGTTTTTATTTCTTCAGGCAAGAGCTGTGATGTCACAATGTAGTTTTCGAAAGGAATCAAATTCCAAATATCGTTTACCGTTTTCGGACCGGCGACCAGATTTGCCTTTTCATCGAAAACCCCATGCATGACGCCATCAACCGGGACGCTTCGTTCCAGCAACGCTTCCATAATCGCCGCGCCGATCAGTCTCTCGATATCGCTCGGTTCGCCTGGGCGACCGCGAGCGTGAAGAGTTTCAGCTAGTTCACCGATCATCTGCGACAAGGCAGCATCCGATTCGGCAAGCTGCGATTTGGCTCGTGAAATAATCACGGGATCGAAACCGTAGCGGTTATCCATCAGCTCGCAGATCGCTTCTCGATGGAGCAGCTTCTTCGAATTCCGATCGAAGAGAAGATCGACGCGGCCCGCATGGATGCCGAAGTGATCTGCCTGGGTGAAAAGCACCCCGTTGGTCAGGCGGCTTGGAACTGTTTGATGCGTGTGACCGGCGATAAACACAGCCGCCTCTGGAAATTCCGAAGTCAACGCCATCACTGTGTTCGCGAAATCATCGCCACCGCTGTGCGTTTTCAGTCCCATGTGACCGCTTAAAACAATCGCATCTGCGCCTTCACTTTTTGCTCGAGCGATCGCGCGGCGAACGGGTTCGATGGGATTTTGAAACTCGATCCCGCGAGTAAATTCTGGGCGGAGCCAAAATAACATCCCGGGCGTCGTTATCCCGATAATGGCAAGCTTGATCCCGGCGATTTCCTCCAAAAGGAATGGCTGGATTTTTGCGAAGGGGTGTTTCGCATCACGAAAGCCGTCGGCGGGTCGTCCTTCCAGCACCGTGTTCGCTGCCAGGACAGGCATTGTCGATCTCTGCAGCGCTTGCTGAAAAGGTTCGATTCCCCAGTCGAATTCATGATTGCCGATGATCCATGCGTCGTATTTGAGATAATTGAACAGATCGATCATCAACTCGCCCTTACTGCGCAATCCGAGGTCGGTGCCTTGATACACGTCGCCGATATCGATCAAAATCGAGTTGGCGTTTTCTTTTTGCCAGCGCCGGATTTGCGTAACGCAACGCGCCAGTCCGCCGCGATCAGGATTTCCGCCGTAATCGGCAGTCGGCAGAATATGGCCGTGAAGGTCCGTCGTATGGAGGATCGAGATGCGGACTGTGTCGGAATTGAGCGCCACGGCTGCATGAGAAAGACTTGGAAATGCACTGATGACTCCCGCCCCGCCAACGAGCTTTAGGAAATCCCGTCGAGTCCAGAATCTGTCCGATTGCAACATCGCTTTAGCTTCCGCGCTCCGAGCATACTAGTCCGCTGGCTATCAGCTCAATCAAAATGCTGCGAATCGACAGCTTGACCGGATCATCCTTTCAGTGACACTTCGGCCATGCTTAACGAAAATTCTATCGCAGATCTTAAAGCGAACCTGCGGGGAGGACTGATCGAGCCGAGCGATAAGGGTTATGATGAAGCCCGCAAAGTTTACAATGGAATGATACACAAAAAGCCGCGGCTGATCGCGCGCTGCGCGGATGTGGCGGACGTGATGACGGCTTGGTCATCGACCTGGCATCGATCAAATATACCCGTGTTGATCCTGAGGCCCGTACCGTCACGGTTGGCGGCGGATGCACATGGGGCGACGTGGACCATGCCACGCATGTGTTTGGGCTCGCGACTCCAAGCGGAATCATTTCGACCACTGGTGTTGGCGGATTAACTCTGGGTGGAGGAGTGGGTCACCTCACACGCAAGTGCGGCCTGACCATAGATAATTTACTCTCCGCCGATCTTGTGCTGGCTGATGGAAAATTTGTGAAAGCGAGCTCCGATGAAAATTCCGATTTGTTCTGGGCCATTCGCGGCGGTGGCGGAAATTTCGGGGTGATAACTTCTTTTACGTTCAAGCTGCACCCGATTGATACGATCTACGGCGGTCCAATGCTGTACGAGTTAAGCGAAACAGCCGACGTAATGAAATGGTATCGCGATCTGATTCCCGCGGCTCCCGACGATTTGAATGGTTTCTTTGCTTTTCTTACGGTGCCGCCCGCCCCGCCTTTCCCCGAACACCTTCACATGAAAAAAATGTGTGGCGTCGTTTGGGCGTATACCGGACCGCAAACGAAAGCTGAGGAAACATTCAAGCCCATCCGCGCTTTCAAGACGCCTGCTCTCGATTTCGTAGGGCCGCTGCCGCAACCGGCTTTGCAAAGCATGTTCGACGCTCTGTATCCCTCGGGTTTGCAGTGGTATTGGCGCGCTGATTTTGTAAACGAGATAAGCGATAACGCGATCGCTCAACACGTGCGTTTTGGTGAGACGCTTCCTTCGATGCATTCCACCATGCATATGTATCCGATTAACGGAGCCGCATCACGGGTCGGAAGGAATGATACTGCCTGGAATTATCGCGACGCTACCTGGGCCCAGGTGATGGTCGGGGTTGATCCCGATCCGGCAAACAACGAGAAAATTATCTCTTGGACGAAGAGTTATTATGATGCGTTGCATCCCTATTCGGCTGGTGGAGCGTACGTAAATTTTTTGATGGGAGACGAAGGAGAAGATCGCGTGGAGAAAACTTACGGAGCTAATTACGAGCGACTGGTCACGATCAAAAACAAATATGACCCTGGCAATCTCTTCCGCGTGAATCAGAACATCAAACCTAGCAAGAAAAAGTCCGAAACAGCTGCAGCCTCTTGATTCGCACAGCAGCAACTAAATCACGCGGACCGAATGAATGCTGACGAGTTGAGGTCGTTGCAGGTGCCGCTCAAAGCGCAGTACCGAGAGCATCCTGAGACCGCGTTGGTCACTCTCCACGCGGAGGGACGTGTCGGCGAAAATATCACCTGCAAAATAGAAACTGGCAAAGCGCGCGTCGAAGCAGGTCTTCATCCTGCGACCGGAGGCGATGGACTTGGTGCGTGTTCTGCCGACATGTTGCTTGAGGCACTTGTAGGATGCGCCGGCGTAACGCTGCGTGCAGTCGCTACCGCTCTGAGCATCCCTTTACGTGACGCAACGGTTCGAGCCGAAGGCGATCTCGATTTTCGTGGCACACTCGGAGTTTCTAAAGACGTGCCCGTCGGATTCAAGCAGATTCGACTGCATTTCGATCTGGACACTGACGCCACCGAGGAGCAGCTCGCTACGCTGCTGCATCTGACTGAGCGATATTGCGTCGTTTACCAAACACTGAGTCACCCTGCCAAGATCGACGTTTTGCATCGCGTTACATCGCGCTAAATTCAGTCGCTATGCCGTTATACATGGACATCCACAACCTTCCGGAGGGAACTACCGCGGAAGATATCGCGAAGGCTCACGCGAAAGATGTCGAAACGCAGCGAAAGTATGGCGTCGAGTACCATAAATACTGGGTTAACGAGAGTAGCAGCAAAGTTTTTTGCCTCGCCCATGCGCCGAGCGCAGAGGCAGCAGCCTGCGTCCATCGTGAAGCGCACGGGCTGCTGGCTGAGAAGATCATCGAGGTAGAGCCCGACGTTGCAGAAGTATTCCTCGGCGGCACGGAAACAAATAACCTGGGAGCAGTTTTACTGCCGGGCGGAGGAGCTGATGCACGAGATCCCGGCATCCGAACCGTCTTGTTCACGGACATCGTGGATTCAACGACATTGACTCACTCGCTGGGCGACGAGGCCGCCTTGGCATTGTTCGACGTGCACAACGCTGTTGTCCGAAACGCGCTAACCGATCAAGGTGGTCGCGAGGTCAAGCACACTGGCGACGGCATTATGGCGTCATTTGTGTCGGCAGCAGGAGCGGTTCGATGCGCAATTCAGATTCAACGCGAACTAGCCAGGCGCGAGGAAACGCACCCCGAACGCCCGCTCAAGGTTCGAGTCGGCGCCGCAGCAGGCGAACCCGTCGAGCAGAATAACGATCTCTTTGGATCGACGGTTCAACTAGCCGCCCGCCTCTGCGCCCACGCGCGGCCCGAACAGATCCTGGTGACGAACGCAATTGCCGAGCTCTGCATCGGCAAAGGCCTCCTCTTCGAAGACCTAGGCGAAGTTACCCTCAAAGGCTTCGGTTACCCAGTCCGAGCCCAGGCCGCCGCATGGAAGCAAGCGGTCGTATAGTGACCGGATTAGATGAAGAAATCTTCGTGAGCTATTGCGAAGGTTCGTCTAATCATAGTTAGATGGTGAAGCGCGCGAGGATGGAATTATGAAGGACAAAGTGAAGAGCTCGCCGGGTCCGACTCTGGAACCTGCTTCTTTCCCCGAGGAATACTCGACGGCTATAGCCGTACCAGACTAAGCGCCATCGGGACCGCTACGCCCGAGCCGCCATTAAATCCAGCGGTGCTGTTGCCAGAGCTATAATGAAATAGATACTTCTAAACAGCCTCATATCTTCTTGATCAGGCAGGTCTACGATGCGAGTTGCCGCTCTCTACGATATTCATGGGAACCTCCCAGCCTTGGAGGCTGTCGTTCAAGACATTCGTCAAGCGGACGTTGACCAGATTGTAGTAGGGGGCGATGCCGTTCCCGGTCCCATGCCCCGCGAAGCGCTTAGGCGTTTGCTAGACCTCGACCTGCCTACGCACTTCATTCACGGCAATGGCGAATTAGCCATCTTGGCCCTAATGGAGGGGGCACGGACCGGATCGGTCACCTACTGGGGCACGACCTCAGGCGCGCGTCCTCCAGAAAGTATCGTCGAAATCTATCGCTGGACTACCGGACAGCTTCAGCCAGAATTCGAGCCGGTGCTCGCGCGCTGGCCTAAAACGCTCCAGCTTGAGATTGACGGCCTGGGCCAAGTGCTGTTCTGCCACAGTACGCCGCGCAGCGAAACAGAGGTCTTCACCCGGTTGACGGCTGAAGACCGCCTCCTGCCGCTCTTTGAACCACTCCAGGTCGCGGCGGTCGTGTGCGGTCATACCCACATGCAGTTTGACCGAATGATTGGAAGAACTCGAGTCATCAACGCTGGCAGTCTGGGAATGCCATTTGGAGAACCAGGCGCGTATTGGCTCTTACTTGGACCTGACGTTCAGCTTCGGCATACTCCCTACGATCTCGCGAAAGCTGCTGAGCGGATTCGCGTCACGAATTATCCGGAAGCTCAGGATTTCGCATCGCACAACGTCCTGCAACCACCTTCAGAAAAAGAAATGCTTGAAGTATTTGCCAAGGCGGAATTGCAAACATAGGGAGGCTACCTCCCTGCTTGCTCCTGCCGGAGCCATGACTGAGCTTGATCCTGTTAGGCCGCACGATGCGCGTAAAACATCTTAGCCTTGGCTTACTTTTTGCCGCGGCGATTCAGAGCTACTACTGCGCAGATATCACAAAGCTTTCGGCAGAGGACCGCAGGGTGTTGCAGGATTCTTCGCGCTTCCACGAGGTCCACGCCACGACAAATCTGCCGTCAGCGATCGTCGCACTTTGTGCCGACGATGGCAGACTCGCAGAACCCGGTCAGAACTGGCAAGCGACTGATGTCATCACGGATCCGACTCTCCCAGGCAAGCGCCTCATTTGGGCAGCGGTAGGGGACGTGTATTACGTCGTCCATTACGAACGCGGCGGAATCGCTCACACCTTTCACATTCTGGTTGCGAAACTCGGGAAGAATGACGCGAAACCGACGATGGTTTGGCGAGCCGTTGGAGGTTGGCTTAAAGATTACGCAGCATTTGTCGACACATTGCGAAGCGGGAAGTTGGACGACCGTTTAGATTATCCGCATTGAGCGGCGCCGTGAGCTTGTCGCTGGGAGCTGAGAACAATTCCACGACCATCCCTCTTTATTGGTCTGAGCAATTCTGTAAATTCTTTCTCACCCTGCATGCAACTCGAAGGAATTGATCACGTAGCTCTCGCCGTGCGCGACGTCGAGGGATCGGCGAACTGGTATATCGAAGTCCTCGGGTTCGAGCGCCTTCACGAGGGGATGTGGAATGGCGTTCCGACTTTCATCGGCAAGGGGAATACTGGAATTGCACTGTTCCCGATGAGCTCGCATGCAGGGCTGGCATCATCAGTTCGCAGCGGCATCCGGATGCTTCATCTGGCCTTTCGCGCTAATCGCGATGGTTTTCGTGCTGCCCAAGAGGAGCTGAAACGTCGCGAAATCAAATTCGAATTCCAAGATCACGAAATTTCGCACTCGATCTATTTCCGTGATCCGGACGGCCACCATCTCGAGATCACGACTTACGAGCTGGAGGGCCCTAACGCACTTTGACTAGACCTCACAAATCGTGTGCCTAACTTTTTTGCGAAGAACAATCAGAATTAGACTGCAGGCGTCCGCCCATTTCTTGTTAGATGTAGTGAGCACACTGTTGACATATTGGGTAATATTCCTCTTCTGTTCTTTTGCTGTGAGCGTCTTGGCGCTAACTTTTGTACAAACTCAGTTGATCCGCCGAGAGGGCTGGCGGGTATTTCGTACTCGCGGATTGTTTGACTTGTACTGGCGTGAATTGCCGTTGCTTCAACGCCTTTTGATTAGGCCTGGCTTGATTGCATTCCTCCTCACGTTCTTCGCTGCTTCGTTGAGCACTTTATTCCGCCACATCTAACCAATCGGGATTCGCTCTGGATTTTTCATTGCTGCGCCTCTTGGCCTCGCACGGAGCGCGCTCGGCGTCTAACCAGTCGATGCAACCGACGGCTCCCGGAAGTGATCTCTTATGCCACTCGTCCGCAGCAGTTTTTGTATTTCTTCCCGCTGCCGCACGGACAGGGTTCGTTGCGGCCAACTTTTGGCATTGAACGCCGAATCGGAAGATCGATCGTTACTTCGCCTGCGCCATCGCCGTCCCCAGCAGTGGCGGCCATCGCCCCAACCGGCTGAAGCTGGCGACCGCGGGCAGGGGCGTTCGCCGTTGGCGCGGTCGGGGCATGTTCGCGAAGCAAAAATTG
>VBQB01000077.1:0-5236 GCA_005887855.1 Verrucomicrobiota bacterium
CCGGCTCGGCGGCATTGCTCTGGCGCGTGTTGCGGCAACTCAACGTGCGCGGCGCGTGGTTGGGAGCGGCCCTCTGGGCATTGCACCCAGTCATAGTGCAATCGGTCGCGTGGGTAACGGAATTAAAAAATACTCAGTCCTGCCTGTTTTATCTTTTGTCGATCTTATGTTTTTTGAAGATGGATGCGAACGAAACGGGCGATCGCGTGCGCTGGTGGCGCCATGGTTGGGCGCTCCTGTTCTTTGTATTGGCGATCATGAGCAAACCTTCCACGGTAATGCTGCCCGGCGTGCTTGCGCTCTGCGTCTGGTGGCGGAGAGGGCGAATTCGATGGCGCGATATCGCGAACCTTATTCCGTTCGTTCTGATTTCGGCACTCGCAAGCGCCTGGACGATTTGGGAACAGAAGTTCCATTCGGGTGCGAGCGGCGCGGAGTGGGCGCAAACATGGCCGGACCGGCTCATCATTGCGGGTCGCGCGATTTGGTTTTATCTCGGCAAACTCCTTTGGCCTCATCCACTCATTTTCATTTACCCGCGATGGGATATTAGCTCGTCGCACCTGATGGCATATCTGCCGCTTCTGGTAGCGTTGGCTGCTCTGTTTGCTTTGTGGCTAATCCGTCGGAAATGGAAACGACCTGTATTTTTTGCCACCGCATACTTTGTCATTTCGTTATTTCCTGTGCTCGGCTTTTTCAACGTCTATTTCTTTCGATTCTCATTCGTGAGCGATCATTTCCAGTATCTGGCGAGCATGGGACCGCTCGCTTTGGCTGGAGCCGGCATGACGGAGGGAATGGCCGCCATTGGATGGAAATCGTTTCTTCGCTCGGCGATTTGCGGAGTAATCTTGTTCGGGCTTGGCGTTTTAACCTGGCGGCAGAGCACGATCTACCGCGATGTCGTAACCTTATACACTTCAACGCTGAAAAAAAATCCTGGCTGCTGGATGGCACATTACAATCTGGCCATCGCTCTTCGCGCCAATGGCGAAACTGACCGGGCGATTGCCCATTATCGTCAAGCTGTAACGCTCCGGCCGGATTACGCAGAAGCGCATTATAACCTTGGACGCATCCTGGTTGAAAAGGGCGAATTGAATGAAGCTATCGCCCATTACGAAAAAGCGCTGAGTGTAAATCCTGCGGATGCGGAAGCGCACAACAATCTTGGCAATGCGCTTCTTCGCATCGGGCGACTCGACGAGGCGATCGTCCATTACCAAAAAGCTTTGACGATCCAGCCCGACTACGCCGATGCGTCCTGCAATTTGGCGAGCGCGCTTCTTTCCAAAGGCGATATGGACGGCGCGATCGACCACTACCTGGCGGGGCTGGCTCGGTCGCCGAATTACGCCGAAGCCCAGTATAACGTAGCGAATGCTCTCCTTCACAAGGGCCGAACAGATGAGGCCATTGATCATTACCAAAAAGCACTGGAATTGCAGCCGGAGAATGCAGATGCCCACGCAAATCTGGGAAGTGCTTTTCTTGAAAAAGGCCGTCCACAAGATGCGATCGCTCAATACCGGGACGCCCTCCAGATCGCGCCGGAAAATGCAGCCGCGCAAAGCAATCTCGCATGGCAGTTGGCGACCTCGTCGGATCCGTCACTCAGAAATGGATCGGAAGCGCTTCGGCTGGCAGAACAGGCCAATCGGCTCTCCGGCGGGAATCGGCCAGTCATTTTACGTATACTTGCAGCTACTTATGCCGAAAACGGCCGTTTCGTCGACGCCATCCAAGTCGCTGAACGCGCATTGCAGTTCGCCGATGCGCAGAATAACTCGACCTTAGTTGATGCGCTTCGAAAAGAGATCGCGCTCTACCAATCGGGTTTGCCTTATCATAAACAACCGAGATAGCCGTTGATCTCGAAATCCGCTAATTGGTTGGCGATGTTTCCCGGAGCGGAGCACCTGCTTGGTAAAGAGCGATCTCTCTTCGAAGGGCCTTTACCAGACCGGGGTTATCCTGCGCAGTGGCCATTTCCATGCTTTGTTGCGCTGCAGCGACCGCTTCGGAAAATCGGCCGCTCTCCGCGTAAGACGCCGCGAGCGTCCGGAAGAAATTTGCATTTTTGCCACCCGAAAGCTGCACTGCCTGCTCTGCGAGGGCGACTGCTTTGGCGCCGTTACGAATTGAAGCATCAGATGAAGTCGCCAGGATCCAAGCGAGGTTGTTCCGGGCCAGCACATCTTGTGGAGCTATTTCCAGTGCCTGTTGGTAATGATTGATTGCTTCCTTTACCAAGCCCTTTTGAAGAAAGGCGTTACCAAGACTCGTGTGAACGTCTCCATCATAGGGCTGTATCGCGAGGGCTTTCTGCCAATGCGCGATCGCTTTGTCGATTCGACCGTTCTGAAGTAAGACACTGCCAAAATTATAATGCGCATCCGCATAATCGGTTCGGAGTCTGACTGCCTCCTGGTAGTGACCGATCGCTTCATCGGATAGGCCCTTTCGCGCAAGGGCGTTGCCGAGATTGTTGTGGATGAGAGCCGCGCCCAAATTGTAATGAGCCGCAGCGTTGCTGGACCTGATATTTAGCGCCGCCTCGAACTGTGAAATTGCTTGGTCTAATTCACCCCGGCGCAAGAAAAGGAATCCCAGGTTGTTATGCGCGACATCATTATTCGAGGTAACGGAAAGAGCGTGGGTCCAGAGATCCTCACTGTTTTTCCAATATGACGTCTGTATAGAGGCGCGGTAACTCAGGACTGCGATTGTTACCGCTGCGCCAATGACTAGAAACTCTCGCCGACGGCGGCAGAGTGCCGTCAGATCTTCGGCAGTCCAAGCGACCAGTAGATAGAGACCAATCTGGGGCAGGTAAGTATAACGGTCGGCATGCGCTTGTTCCCCGACCTGAACGAAGCCGATAACTGGCACGAGCATTCCCAGGTACCAGAACCACCCGGTCAAGATGTAAGGTCTTTTTTTCCGCAGCAAGAGCGCAATTACAGTAGCCGCGGCGAGAAACGCGATCGCCAGGAGGATTTCCCAGACTGGCAGGCGGTTGTTCGGATGGGGATAGAAAACGGCCAGCCGGGCTGGCCAGAACATCTCCCAAAGGTAAGTAACGTAACTTACGAAAGCGTTGTTAACTCGCCATAAAAATGGCAATTGATCGATCGAACCTGTGCGTTGGCCTTGCGCAACTAACGTGGCTACACATGACCCGGCGGAGAGAGCGAGCAGAGGGATTTTTTCCAGGATCAACTGTCTCGGGATCGATTGTCGATCCAGCCAGGATCGGCTTTTGCTTTTCGATTTCGCCGAGGAGGGTTTCTCAAATCGGCGCAACGGCCAGTAATCCAGAAGCAGAAGCACAAAGGGGAGAGTCACTAGCATCGGTTTGGACATGAGGCCAAGGGCGAACAGGAAGGCTACAGCCACATAGCGCCCGATTGAGGGCGCGCGCACATAACGCACGTAAGCCCCCAAGGTGAGCATGAAAAACACGGCGCTGAGCACATCTTTTCGCTCCGCCACCCATGCCACCGATTCCACGTGCAAGGGATGAATCGCGAACAGGGCCGCAACAAAAGCGCTCCGCCAAAATGCGCCTGTCATATCCCGCAGCACGGCGAATAGCAGGAGCACAGCAATCGTATGCAATAAAACATTGGTGAAATGATGCCCTCCCGCCTTTAGCCCGTAGAGCTGGCAGTCGAGCATGTGCGAAATCGTCGTCAGAGGATGCCAGTTCTCGGAATGAATATGTGTGAACGCCCAGGCAACACCATCGATGCTAAGACCGTTGGTTATCTTGATATTTTCATAAACGTAGCGCGGATCGTCGTAGTTAATGAACTCGTGCTGGAGCGTCTGGCCAAAAACGATCCACGTAATTGCCGCCAGAAAAATGCAGACGCTGACTGGCAGCGAACGGCGGTTCGTCCTGGGCGGCGTTATTACGGGAAAGCTATCTTGCACGTGCGATCTAAAATTTCGTGAGAAAAGACGGCTCAAGATTTCCGTTCGCAGATCAAAACATAATTTCCCAACTGTGGCAGCGGCCGCGGAACATCCCCGAAATAATAATGGGTGTGATCGGTTGCACTGAGATCGACCAAACCGGTTATCGAATAATTTTGCGGGATATAATCATGCGCCCAGGTGAAGATCAACTGCTCAGATCCGGGTCGCTTCAACCAGGAGTCGTTCATGCCCACGAATATGAGATATTTTGGATGCCTCCGTTCAATCTCGCGAATCATCTCGCTTTGCATCTGGCTCGCATACTTCTGCGGTTCCATTAAACCGTAAGTGTAAACGTAGCCGGTCGCCGAATGCCGCTTCGCATAAAAATAAATCTGCGGCTCGGATCCTAAGACTGCGATCGTATCATCCGCGTTTGTATGTTCGCGGAGATATTCCGCAATCCTGATTGACTCGGGGAACGGACTCTCCGGATAAACCATCCGGCCAGCCTCGACTGGAGACATCGTAAAGAAGAACTCTTTTTCCTGAAAGAGTGGCAAGCTCAGAGCGGTGCCGAACAGCATCAAGGCGAGAAGTCGAACCGCTTTTCCGTGGCCGGTCAATCGATCCGAAAGAATGCTAACGCCAGTGCCAGCAAGCAGCGAAATAGATGGTAGAACCAGAATAAAATAGTGGTATCGGAAATAAAATCCGGCAGACACCGCCAATGTCGAACACGCCAACAGGCCGAGTAAAAGGGCTGTGCTCTCGCGCGCTCGCTTCGTCCAAAGACCGATAACCAACCCGATTCCAGCGAACAACCAGAGCGCCCAGCCGGCTCCAATCACTTCCCTTATGTTGCGAACAAAAATCTGCGCCGCCTCCCCCAAAGGAACGAGGCTGCCGTACTGACGCGCGTAATCGATTGTCCAAAACCAAAAGCTCCCGAACGCGCCAGCGTACCAGAGAACGAGACATGTAAGCGCGAAAGGGAGAATTACACCCGCGTCAAAGGTCAGATTTCGCTGAAGGACTTTCTTTAAAGCAAGCCCGCGACGGATATCTCGAAAGGCAAGATAGATTGCGCCAAACAAAACGAAAAAGATCGCAGGCTGCTTCATCAGCAGGGCAAGCCCCAAAAGCAATCCACTCGCGAACAACCGTCCGAACAATTGTCGATCCGACTGATTAACTAAAAGGAATGCGCCGCCGAGCACCGGCAGGATGACAAAATGTGTTGCGTGACCGGCGAAACCCAAGACCGAGGGACTCACAGAAAGAACGGCATAACTCGTCGCCGCAGCAA
>VBQB01000077.1:5242-16610 GCA_005887855.1 Verrucomicrobiota bacterium
GCAGGCCCAAATGAATTCCGGTGATTGTTTGTCCGAAGATCGACATGAGCAAAGCGTAGGCGGCATAAGTCCCAGGGAACTTCATGTTGTAAGCCAGCTCATATGGCGGAATACCCTGCAGCATCAGTTGACCCGCATAAGCGTACTCTCCTTCATCCCGCTCGAGTGGAATTCCGAGGAGCCTAATTCGGATCGCGAGCGTCAGGCTAAAAACCGCGAATGCCAAAACCGACCATGCGACGCGCAAGGCTTTGTCGTGGATATTGATCATGTTTGTCACGGAAAGTGCTATTCCGGGCAAAAATGACGGATTGCAACTAGGCGATTTTCATTGGCCGCGAAGTACCGAAATAGAGCCTCCCTTGATCAGGTTGCTGTTCTAATCGCCAGGATTCGCGCGCAGGAATATTACAACGGTCGTTAAAGCTCGTCGCGAAGGATTTCAAAAACGATTGTATTATCAACCGAACCTTCCAATTCGTCTGTTCCCGGACCGCTGCCGAAGGCAATCACATCGTCAACGGTGCCGAGCGCTGATTTCGTGTAGAATGCCGCCGGCTCCAGCTGTTCCGCTTCTGGTTGCTCATTCTGATTACCGTTCAGCTTGCCTGGTATTTTCGCCGCGCCGTACGACTTCGTGCCATTTGGACCGGTCGCCCAGGTAATCCATGGCTGGCCGGCAGAGTTAAGTCCGAGTAACGCGATTCCGCTGTCTTTGCGGAAAGGGAAACCGTTTAAGCTCAGTCCGCCGATTGCGACATCACCGCAAACAACGATTGTCGATCTTTGCTCGGTGTAACGTCGTGCGATCGCAACCGCGTGGTCTAATTCCACCGTTTCGCCGAGCGTTCTTTCGCCGTTGTTTTCTTGCGCAGCCTTGCGCATGAGTCCCGCATCGACGACGAGCAAATATCCGCCGGCGTTGTACTGAAGTAGTTCAATCGCTCGACGCACCATGTCGGAAAGACTTGGCTGCTCGCTCCGCTCTTTGACTTGGTTCGCAAACGCGAGCTCCGCATTGCTAAAGGCACCGAAAAGTTTCGGCCGGCGCCATGCGGGAATCGCCTCCAGCTCGGCTCGCGTGCGCACAATGTCGAACCCATTGCGACGCAGCTCGAGCAGGAGATCCCGGCCATCTTGTCTCTCTCCGCCCTTGGCCTCGGGAAGAAACTGCGCTGCCCCGCCACCCATCGCGATGTCGATCTTTCCACCATCAACAAACTCAGTTGCGATTCTATCGACGTCGTTTGGATCAACCGGATGTCCGTAGAAAGCCGCGCTCGTTGGGTCAGTCAGCTTCGCATCTGTCACGAGACCAGTGGCCCTTCCATTTTCCCGTGCTAATTCAACGACGCTCGTAATTAGCTTTCCATCGTTATCGATCGCGATGGCTCGATTGTTCACTCTTACTCCAGTGGCGATCGCCGTTGCGGCGGCGGCCTGGTCCGGAGCGGCGAAATCTTTCGAGTAATTGGTCAGTAAAGCCAGATGGCTCATTGAATCGAGCGTCAGACGCGCGCCCGCCCCGCCGGCGTAGGCGCGTGCCGGGGCCAGACGGCCCGGGTCAAGTCCCTCTCCAATGAACAAAATTATTCCAAAAGGCTTCCGAACGACCCAGTGTTGGAAATAAAGGACACCGAGCCCGGCAAAGGCGAGAAGACAGAAAAGCGCCAGCAACTGGTTGCGCCATTTCATTTCCTTTCCTGTAGTGGCGGTCTGTGACCGTCGCAAATGTCGCCGGCAAAGAACTGCTTGTCGATGTTCCTAATCGTCGGCAAAGTGCGCCACATATGGCGGGCCCAGTCATGCTCATTATTCGCGATGGCTGGGGCGTTAATCCCGGCGGTCGGGAGAAGCGCGAAGAAAATGGAGACGCAACGCTCCTCGCGCGGACGCCGTTTCACGACAAGCTCTATCGGGATTATCCAGGCGGTAAATTGAGCGCCAGCGGGGCCGATGTTGGTTTGCCGGATGGACAAATGGGCAATTCGGAAGTTGGACATCTTAACCTGGGTGCTGGGAGGATTGTTTATCAGGACCTGACCCGAATTAACAAAGCGATCGCGGACGGCGAATTGGCACGCAACCAAATGGTGCAGGAAACGTTGGCTCGCGCTCGTGGCCATCGCCTTCATTTGCTCGGGCTTGTTTCCGACGGCGGTGTGCATAGCCACTACTTACACCTGATTGCGCTTGCAAACGCAGCCAGGGAAGCAGGCGTCACGCAAATCTTGGTTCACGCTTTCACTGACGGACGCGATGCATCCCCGACGGGTGGCGCAGGCTATTTAAAAACTTGCGCTCAGGAGCTCGAGAAGAGCGGCGCCAAGATCGTGACGGTTGTGGGCCGTTACTTTGCGATGGATCGCGATCGTCGCTGGGACCGCACGAAAAAGGCTTGGGACGCGATCGTCCTTGGTCGAGGAGAAATCTGCAACTCGTCGCCAGATGCCGCGGTAGATCGACAATACTCACTTGGCAAAACCGATGAGTTCATGCCGCCGCTTATCTTTTCCTACCCGGATGAGCAGCGCGTACGTGATGGCGACTCCATTTTGTTTTTCAATTTCCGCGCTGATCGCGCGCGACAATTGTCACAAGCCTTTTTGCTGAAGGACTTCGATTACTTCGATCGCGAAGTCTGGCCGCAAGTCCACTTCGTGACTCTCACCCAATACGATGTCACTTATCCTTCGCCGTTCATTTTTCCTCCGGAAGAGCTCGTCCACATTTTGGGCGAAGTCGTGAGCGCGGCTGGCAAATCACAATTGCGCATCGCCGAGACGGAAAAGTATGCGCACGTGACTTACTTTTTCAACGGCGGGATCGAGCGCCCCTTTCCTGGCGAAGACCGAAAACTTGTTCCTTCGCCAAAGGTCGCGACCTACGATCTTCAGCCGGAGATGAGTGCGCGCGAAGTGACCGACGAAGTCCTCGCGCGCGTGGCAAATTACGATTTAGTCATACTTAACTTTGCCAATCCAGACATGGTTGGGCACACCGGAATTCTGGAAGCCGGAATCAAAGCGGTGGAAACGGTGGACGAATGTATCGCGCGCATCATCCCGAAGCTTCTCGATCTCGATGGCAAATGCCTCATCACTGCCGATCACGGTAATTGCGAGCAGATGCGCAATCCCGATGGATCTCCAAACACCGCGCACACCAAGAACCTTGTGCATTTCATTTATGTCGCCAGGGATGCGGCACTGTTTCGCTGCGAAGATGGGATCCTGGCCGATGTCGCGCCCACCCTTTTGTTTCTGCTCGGAATGCCGCAGCCAAAGGAGATGACCGGGCACAATTTGCTCGTGCCGACTTCTGGAAATTGACGATCTTGATTTACAATCTCTTCTCGCGATCGAGAATGATTGGGGCGCGACGTTTTCAGCTAGGGACGAAAGTCTGTTCCTTCAGCCTGGCTTGAAGCGTGGTTTTTACTGCCCGAGCTCTGCCCGATTTCTTCGGTCACGGCAACGGCGTCCGCCATGGAAGCCTCCTGTCTCATGAAATCATCCAAGTCGCGGCTCGCTTGGGCTGCGCGTGGCTTTTGCAGGCTACTGTAACAAGCCTTTCGCACCTTGAGGAATTTCTTTTGCCATAGGATGTGGGGCTCAAAAGCTTCAATGGCGGGAAGCGTGTAATAGCCAGGATGATCTCCATCCAGATAAGTGGCTATCCCTAGGGTCGTCCCGAGGCGATGGCCTTGGTTATTAAAAACGCAGAAAGGCAAGCGCAAGGCATTGTAGAGAAAAAGGGCTGCCGTTTTTGATCGATCTGTTTTTGCGATTGCTTCTGCGCGCGACATAGAACGCTTGATCAGATCGTGGGCCGGCCAGGGATCGTCGCGCAAACCGTGGATAAACTGCTCGAGAGCCTCGGTGGCCTCCTGCGGCTTTTTGTCTCTCCACAAAAACGCTGCCCGAATTGCTTCAGCGTCCGAAGGGAGAACCGCGGCCAATTTATCGATGTAGGGCAGCGCTGCGCTATCACCGTCGGCGGCCAGGCATTCGGCCACCATGGCCAGTTGAGATAGCGTCTTTGGCTCTTCCGACTGCGCCCGCCACTGGCGCAACGCCCCGGGCAGATCCCCTTCGCTGTAACTGGCAAAAGCGTCAGCCCGATGTCTTTGCTCGGGTGTCAACATCGCCTGGATTTGGTCGGAGCGATTGAGGGAGCCGTACATCGACAAACGCGCCTCCTCCACCCGCGGCCAATCAATCTCTCCGTTTGTAGACTCCGGCCGATCAGCAAGGGCGGCGTGCGCGCTCGCTCGGAGATTGGCGATCTGGAATCCATTAGTCAAGTTCACGCTTCGAGCAAACGCGAATTCGATGACAGTCCGATCGTCAGTATTGAGGGGCCCCGGTTTGAGCTGCTGTAGTGTTTTTGCCACCCTTGGCGCTGCCACGTAGTGCGCTAGAAAATCCTCAAGAGCGTGTCCACGCCACGCTGCTGCCAAGGCGGATCTGAAGGGCTCCTCCGCCAGACGGTTGCGTAATGTTTCTGCATCGTACGCGACCGGTTCATGAGAAGCCAGAAGCAACAGATCGCCACCCTCCGTTTGCCACGATTCGATGTTCGCAAAAACCGATCCAAGCGTTCGATAAAAAATCTGGATCGTGCGGTCATCAATGTCGTAGGCTTGGACCCATTGGAAAAACATGCCGCCGGGCTGCAAACACCGGTCGACCGATTGGTAGTACTCCCGGGTAAAAAGTCCCGCCACGCCCGCCCGATAGGGATTGGACGGCTCCGAGACGACAATGTCGTATTTGTCGCGGGTGGTGAGGAGCAATTCCCGCGCGTCGCCGATTGTCACGTGTAGTTTTGGATTGAGCAGGGCGTTGTGGTTTACGGGCGCACATGCTTGCGCCACTTTGAGAACCACGGGCTCGAGTTCGACAGCATCCACTCGCTCCATGCTGGGGATGGCGGCGAGCCAGCCTGCGGTACTGCCGGTCCCCAAACCGACGACAAGCGATTTTGTAGGGCGCGGATGGAGCGCAGCGCCGATCATGCCGCTCATAATCTGCGTTCCGGCGTCGTAAGTAGCATTTCCGTCGGATCGACCGTTGACAATGAATGCCAAGCTATCGCCATTCGATATGGCGACGCTGCTTTCGATGCCGTCGATTTGCCACGAAATTTGACGCCGAATTTTCTGCATGAGCTCGCGCATTTCATTGGGCGTAGCCCGAAACTTGTTGACGCGGCCCACCCCGATCTCACTGTGACGCCAAAATGCGGTCGGCCCTGTTGCTCTCAACATCAGAAGGGCGAACGCTGCCATCGCCAACGAAGGAATGAGTCGGAGCCCAGGGGATACTCCGCGCCAGGCGAAACATGCGGCCACGACGGCGAGTACAGAAAGGAGGACGACGACGATTCGCCACACTCCCGGTGCTGAAAACATCGGGATGAATCCAAAACCACCGGCTAGCGAACCGACCAACGCTCCAGTTGTATTCCAGGCGTAGGCTGCCCCCGTCTGTGAGCCGACCCCCTTCCTTCCTTTCCCAAGGAGAGCAATGAGCAACGGAAATTGCACACCCGCGATGAGCGCCGCCGGGAAGACAACAATCGAACATAGAGCCGTCCAAGCGATGACGTGTCCGTAAAATCCCAGTGTTCCGAGCGACCGCAGCAGCATCGCGGCCATCGCGATTCGATCCCCGAGGGCATAAGGAAGAGCGATGAAGAATGCTTCCGCAGCGCACGTCAGAGCGAAGAACTCGACCGAGGCCGATCGCTTCGGACCAAGCACCGCGTAAGCGGCGCCGCCAAGGCCGATTCCAAGCAGCGCCATCCCGAGAATTAGTCCGAACGAGAACGTCGAGCCCCCCAGAAGAGGACCAAGCATTCGGTACCAAACCAGCTCCATCAGGAAGAACGCAAACCCCACAAGCCCGGCCGCGGTGAACACAAACACCGGGCTAGTCGGCTGGCGCGATTCTGTTGCCTTTGATTGGCGCGGTGATTTTGAGTCCGTCTTGAACTCAGGCGTTGATCTTGAGATGTAGAACGCAATCAGCGCAACGAGGACGTTTAATGCCGCCGCCAGCCAGAGGGTCAGCCGGTTGCCAAAGTTTTCGAAACAATAAAAGGTGCCAAAGGCTGCCCCGGTGACGGCGCCAAGAGTGTTCGTCCCGTAAAGAATACCGACCGCGCGACGCTCGACATCGTCCGGCGCAACCGCGGCGCGGGCAGCGGCCGGCAAGGTTCCACCCATCAGAAAAGTCGGTGTCCCGAGAATGATCGCTGTCAGGATCAGGCGCGCGAGTGTGCCGCCAGCCATTCCCATGGCCTGTGTTCCGCCGAGAGCGATATAAAGATGCCGCGCCGCCCAGATCAGCAAAAGCGACAAGGCGGCACTGGCTGCGATAAGCAATTCCAGACGGGCATAGAACTCCAGCGGTCGCGCTTTCGTTTCCGAACGGCGGCCAAGAATAATTCCACCGAAGCCAAGTCCGGCCATGAAAACACCAACGACCGCGGCCGAGGCCGCGGTGGAGGCACCAAAGATTAGCCGAAATTCACGAAGCCAGGTTGTCTGATAAATAAGAGCGCAAAATCCAGATCCAAAAAGAAGTGAAGCGACAAGGCGAGTGCGAACAGGCATGGCAAAATTTGACGTGCGAGAATTTAGATGTTCGAGCGAGTGGCTATTTCGATCAACGCTTCTTCTTCGAGAAGAAGAAATCACTTCACTAAGAGCCCGCCGAGACCAAATCTTCGAATGGGATTTCCAGCTGTCGATTGAACGCTCGTGTCCCAGCCGCAGCGATTCGTTCCAAAAAGTGGATTCGCTTTTCCGGCGTGGTCTCCTGCCAGACCGGTTTGCGCATGAGCTCGAGCGCGCCATCCGACTCCACAAGCGTGCCCCATCCGACCGGGATTTCCGAATCACGAAAGAGCTCGTTGGGCACCACCAGGAAAAACAAATTGGCGCAGCGGTAGCGGATCAATTTGTCGAACTTTGTGCAGTTGTAGAGCCGATTTTGCAGCGCATTCAACTCATGCAAAACGCGGGCGTAACCACGGTGGCCGATGGCCGCGAAATCGTGCGAGTCAAATTCCGGGAAGAGCGAATCGGCTATCCGTAAGTCAGGAAAATGCACCCGCAAATGTTTTTCGAGAATTTGCCGACGCCGGCAGATAATCTCGAGGCGTTCACGTGCGGCCTGGCTGTGGCAATTATCCCTTCGCAAATCCGGGAGCGCGTGCTTGCATTCAAAAATCGCCGTCGATCCAATCTTTTTTGGTGTCGGCCGATAGGCGGCCACATCGGCACGATAGCGGCATTGCGGCAAACCAACTTCCATCGCGCAAGCGGAGTAGCCGTGCGCTTGCGCCCACAGAAAAGCGAGACGTTTTAGCCGAGCATGCCCTGCAGTTTCGCCGCGCTGGCTCTTTATCCCCGGACCCATTCCGTCAGCTCTCTCGCCCAATATGTGATGATAACGTCTGCGCCGGCGCGTTTGAGCGCAGTCATGATTTCAAGAACAGCGGCTCGTTCATCCACGATTCCTTTTTCGGCTGCCGCTTTGACCATCGCGTACTCACCACTGACGTGATAAACCGCTGTTGGTTTTCCAAAATGTTCATGCACCTGCCATAAGATGTCGATGTACGGCAAAGCCGGTTTCACCATCACGATGTCCGCTCCTTCATCGATATCCAACGCAACCTCACGCAGGGCTTCATCTGCGTTCGCGTAATCCATCTGGTAAGAACGACGGTCGCCAAATTGCGGCGGGCTCTCAGCGGCCTCGCGAAACGGGCCATAAAAAGCCGATGCAAACTTGGCCGCATAACTCATGATCCCGGTTTGATCAAAGCCGGCGCCGTCAAGCGCTTCGCGAATGGCGCCGATGCGGCCGTCCATCATATCGCTTGGCGCTACCATATCCGCGCCAGCTGCCGCGTGGGAGAGCGCAGTCTTAACCAGAAGATCGACAGTTTCATCATTGAGAACATGGAAATGATCCCCATCAATCCGCGTGACGCCGCAGTGGCCGTGACTCATGTATTCGCACAAGCAAACATCGGTGATAACGACGAGTCCCGGACATTTTGATTTGACGGCTCGCAGCGCTTTTTGGACGATCCCGTTTTCCGCGTAGGCGCCGCTGGCTTGTTCGTCTTTTTTCTCCGGAATTCCGAAAAGCAGGATCGCTTGTAACCCGCGATCCTGAGCGCGCTCCGCTTCATCGACAATCTCTTGTAACGAAAATTGGAATACACCTGGCATGCTTGCGATCGGTCGGCGCCGCTCCAATTTTTCGCTTACAAAAAGCGGCAGAACGAAATCGTGCGCGGTCAATTGTGTCTCGCGCACGAGGTTCCGCAGAGCAGGGGAACGCCGCAAACGGCGTGGTCGATGCACCAATTTTCTCACCGGGCAAGGGTACCCATTCGGCGGACGCGTCGCAAGCTCGCCACAGGAGGAATCCGGTCGAGTGGTGGACTTGACGGGGCGAAGAGTTCCATGTAGCGCGTGCTTTGGCAGGCCGGTCTCCATCCTTATGACTCGCTCGGCACGTACCCGCACGACCGACTACTTGTTGGTCGACATCAGTAATTCGTACACAAAGTTCGCTTTTGCATCGACAACGCGCATTTCGAGTCCCGTCCGAATCGCCACGGACAAACTTTCAAGCCGTCTATTTGGGCGATTCCTGACCAGACAAAAGGTGCGCAGAGTAGTCGTTTCATCAGTGGTGCCGGGAAAAAATTCTGCAGTTTCGAGCGCTGCTGGAAAAATCGGAGTGCTCTGGTTGAATTCGACCCTCAATCTGGGAGTGGGGATTGATTATCCCAAGCCGAAATCAATCGGAGCAGACAGGCTGGCGAATGCTGCGGCAGTTACAACGCTCTATGGCTGTCCTGCCATCGTCGTGGATTTTGGTACCGCGGTGACTTTTGACATTGTTTCCGATCGCTGCAATTACATTGGTGGGGTGATCGCGCCGGGGCTCGAAGCGATGACTAATTTTCTTTATCAACGAACGGCACTGCTGCCGAAGCTATCCTTGAAGGAGCCGCGACGCGCGATCGGAAGATCGACAATCGACGCGATGTTATCCGGGGCAATTTTTGGTTATCGTGGGCTGGTCCGCGAGATCATCGCCCGGGTCAGATCGGAACAGTTTCCGCGCAGAAAGGTTCATATCGTGGCCACGGGAGGCTACGCGCGGTTGATCGCGGCGCAACTGCCGGAGATCAGTGCGGTTCGTCCGCACCTGACTCTGGAAGGGCTGTGGGTCGTCGCGAATCTGAATTCATAGTCTCGGGTGAGCCTTGGGGGCCGATCAATTAGGTTCGTGGAGTTGCGCCGAACGCAGTTTCTGCCAAAATAGGGGCTTGTTATTGGGCGTGAGGAAAGTTTTTATCGATATTACATGAGGATTTGGAAAATCGCCGCCGTTACAGCCTTGGCGCTCAGTTCCTTTGCCGCGGACAATGTCGCCCCGACGAAATCGGAACTGGAAGACATGTACAATAGGGCGTTCCGTGCATTTGATACGAACGACTTTCCGCAGGCGCTAAAAGAGCTCGACGCGATCGATGCTCGCCAGCCCGATTTGGCGGCGTCCCAAAATCTACGTGGTGTGATTCTTATGCGGCAAGGCATTTACGATAAGGCGGAAACAGCGTTGCTTGAAGCAGCGCGGATCGATCCAAAATTTTGGAATGCGCGCTTTAACCTCGCGGAAATTCCGTTTCTCAAAAAAGATTGGACGGAAGCGCGCAATCGTTTTCAGCAGCTCCTTTCCAGCAGCAAGTCGGACCTGGCAAGCGAAGCGGCGCAGCTAATTCAATACAAGGTTCTCCTGACTTACCTGCTCGAAGGTAAAGAGAATATGGTCGACTCCATTCTGGCCAAGCTAGAGCTTTCGCCTGATACGCCAGCGGTTGATTATGTAAAGGCGGCGGTCGCCTTTCAACATAAGAATGAAAAAGAAGCAAAGGATTGGGTGGCTACGGCGGAGAAAAAATTTTCTCCACAACTGAACAAACTTTTCGCAGAATCGCTATATGAAGTGGGCTGGCTGCAAAAGCCGGCTGGTCAAGGGCGCGCGTCCCTGCCGTTGACGACTGCCGCCGAGCGCTCGGAAAAAACAAAGGCCCTCGCACGATCAAGATTCGAGCAAGCGCAACAAGCCCTGCGACAGCGCGACTTCGCAACTGCCCGCAAGCTGATCGACGAAGCCGATCAGACCGAAGCGAATCAGCCGGCGACTCTCAATTTGCGCGGCGAAATCTTGATGGAACAGAAAGAATTCGATGGGGCCGAGGCTGCATTCAAAAAAGCGGCCAAGCTCGATCCGAAATTCCGCGAGGCACAGTACAATCTTGCGCAAGTTCCATTTAAGAGGAAAGATTACACCAAGGCGCGGGAGCGCTTCGAGTCATTGTTTGAGCAGACGCCAGGAGGCGATAAGAATCAGGCCTCCCAGCTCATCAAATTCAAGATTTACATGACTCTTTTGCTCGAAGGAAAGGAGAGCCGGGCGCAGGCGATGATGGAGGAGTTTCAATTCACGGGCGATACGCCAGCTCTCTACTATGCTCAGGCGGCATGGGAATTTAAGCACAACAATCCGGACAAGGCGGCCGACTGGACTGCCTCGGCGAGAAAGATTTACTCGCCAGCTTTGAATAGCGTTTTTGCGGACGCTTTTTACGATCTCGGCTGGATGCAAACTCCAGAGGTTGCGGCCGCGCCCGCGCCTGCGATCGACACAGCTAGCGCTATGGCGACGCAAACGGAGGCCAGCCCGGCAATCGAGCCCAGTCCCATTCCCGGAACGGTCGCTTCCGCAAACAAGCCAGCGAAGGAATCAACCGTCGAATCTCTGCCTCTTTCTCCGTCCACGGCTAGTCCTTCGAGTGGTGGAATGGAGGCGACTGCAGCCCAAACGGGCGAATCTTTCGCTGCACAGCCTCAGGTTGGAGCATCGAATGAATTGGCCGCGGCCGAATCCCCCGCAGCCGCCGCTTCGGTCCCAGAGGCTTTCATCGCCGGATCCCCAGTTGCGGCATCGTCACCCGCCGAAGTGCCAGTTACTGATGAAACAACGCCATCCACTCAAGTGTCGAGCGCGCCTACTGTCGCCGCGACAGCCGCTGCAGTGCCGGCTTCGGCTCGCACTCGGGAGTGGTCGGGCCCGGCCATTAGCGGGATGGCGAGCCGACGGACGTTGCTTGTCGGCGGGTTGTTCTTGGCCGGGATCTTCCTGTTAGCCTGGGTAATCGTTCCCGAGCTTCGGCGCCGGACGTTCAATATCTCGAGTTACTTGCACCCCGGGTTCCTTGCCAAGTCTCGGAGTCTTGAAACTAATATTGTCCGTTCGGAAAACCA
>VBQB01000419.1 GCA_005887855.1 Verrucomicrobiota bacterium
CAACTGCCGCATCACGAGATAGGTCCCGTTGCGGCCAAGATCTTTTTTCGTTGGCGCATCGTCAGCGGCGAGCAATTCCGCAGTGTCAGCGTCGGGTTCCAGCACAGGCCGATCGGTAATTTTGCCGTATTCGTTGCGATACCCGAGAAGAAACTCACCCAGTGCAACAATGTTAGTGTATCTGAGCTGAATACATGGCGTTTGCCGCTGCTGCGTCCAGTCGATTTGCGGCTGACTGATTCCATCAGCAAAACCGAATGGTTCATCGCCATCGAGATTGCTCGTCCCAAGCCAGGTCGACTCTTCGAATGCGTCGCTCCAAGCGTTGCCTTTGGCGCTTTGGACAAACGATTCAAATTGCTCGGGCTCGGCGAAGAACATCACGAGAAGATGCGGCTCGCGTCCGTAGCTCCCCCAGAACCACTTTGATGGAGCGTTATTGCCAATATCGCCCAATTGCCGGGCACGGCTTTGTTCCGCCATCCCTCCGCGAAACTCGTGCGAAAACCCGGCGATGATTGACTCCGATATTCCAAGCGCCCTAAGACCCGGCGCTGTGAATGCGATATTTAAAGCAGTCTTTGGCGGCGGCGTCTGAGCAACCGCGCTGGTTACAGGAGCAGACCGGAGCCAGTCTTTCGCCGCAGCCACGTTTTTGACGTTCACGAGCGCGTAGGAGGCGCTGGTCATGTGGCCATAGCCAAAGCGAACCAGGCCTTGAACGTCGGCGTAATCCACTTCACTCATAGCAATGCGACCCATTCGCGGGCCTCCTCGTTAGTCTTGGACGATTTTTCCAAACCTCGCCGAAGCCGTGTGTTTCTGTCCAAGTCAACCGCGGTCAAGCCTGGATAGGCTTTGTACCATACTTGCGTCGGCAATGTATGGCGACGGAGGTACTCTTTGTACTTGCGCTCGTCGATGCAGCCATCCATTACCAGCCAATTCGTTCTGGGATAACCGATCCCGTTGCTGAAAGAAGCATTCAGGCCGAAACCGTATGCGTCCGAGAGTGCCAGGCCGCGTAATATGCCGAGCGCCATAGTTAACGGTTTTGAGCACAAATATCGCCGTCAGCAGTCGCACCAAACCGGGCTTGAGACTTCCCATCGCACTGAATTGATTTGTCACGTCGTGATCTTCGAAACGTGACAAGTTCTCGGAATGCTTCTGATCTACCGTAGGACAAACTTCAGGGTCCGTCTTTTCCAAACGGCGAAGCGCGAAGACATAGAATGGCGCAACGAGAATGAGCAACGGCGATGCAATCAAGACCACCAGTGGCATGCCGAGCAGGTGTAGAAGGTTTTTGATCTGCCATCCAACCGGTGTTGGACTTTCGCCAGACAAAGTTAACCGTCCCTCCGATTTCTCGGACTCGACGAAGCTTTGTAATTTTGCGTGGAGTTCCTGCGGTGCCAGATCGCGAAGCACAGCTGCGTTTTTTTCGATGTAATTTTCGAGCGCTTCGTAAAGAGCCGCTTCCTCGCGAATCTGGCGCACCGTCCGTCCCCGCCAATTCACGTACGCTGCAATGGCGGGAGCATTGTGTTGTCTCATCCACGCCAGAAGGTCGGAACTAGAACTGAATCCCTGGCAACAGGAAAAAATTCTGGCCAGGCCTTTTCCAGCGCGCTTGATCAACTTGCCCAGAAACGCGTTTGCATCACCGTCGACATCCCCCAGGAATGCCAAGTAGAGCGGATACTGGCGCGGAGCTAATCCATAGACACGAACATCTTCGGTCGTCTTATCATCCAGGATGATGAATCGTGCGAAATGGAGCGTGTCGAATTCCGTGAAAGGAATCAGCTCGTTGTCTGAGTTCACGCGGCCCGGGGCGCCGACTGCGGAGTCATGATCTCCTAACCGAACACCTCATCCCCTGTCGGCTCGTAATGAGGAGCGTTGTTCATGTTATGCCGCAGAGTGGACAGCTCTAGGTACATCCGTTTTCGGGCGCGGCTTTGATTACCTAATGGGCGATGCTCTGCAATTGTATGCCAGGGATTGTAAGAAAGCCTTTTGGCAAACTCCATTTGCGCCGGTGAATCGAACTTCTGTTTTGGCAAACGTAGCGTCGCCACTGAAACCCGTGGCGAAAGTCGCTCCGGCCAGAGCACGCCGTTGTTCTCAATCGGCATCAGGAAGGGATCGGTTTGTAGCTGCAAGCGGAAGTCCAGTTCCACATCGCTTTCGCTGAGCGCCTTCACCATGGCATCGCGTAGATAATCGTCCCGCGGACGGAAGGGAAGCCGCGGAATCGGAGTTTTTTTCTTCGTCTTCGGCCAAACGGAGTATTGCATCGCCTGGCCTTCTCCCAGCAGATACGGCACACAACTAAAGTAAGGAGCTTCAAAAGGGCTGCTCTGCGTCTTAACCCACAGCCCCTGCATGATCATGTCCAGAATGTGTGGCTGCTGAAAATTGACGAAGTGAAAAATCTGCGCGTTTTTCACGCTCCACTTCTGCAGGTGGGCATTCGACTTTGTGTCTTGCGTCACAAAAGTCGGAGTGGAAACGCCGAACATATCGAGCGTGAACTTCTCCTCATCCATCAGCTTCGGTCCGGGCACACCCAGGAGTTTGATGCTGATGCTCATGAAGCCAACGTCATCGATGTCCGGTGTGATGTAAGGACCAGGCCCTGAGAAACGGACCCAACAACGGAAGGTCTGCGGTTTGGCATAGATGCCGTGCCGGAACTGGGGCGGAAGATTGTCATGAACGATAAATTCGCCGCGCAAGATGCCTTGCGTCTTGGTGTTCCCGCCGCGCTCGAAGCCGCCCGGTTTCCAGAGCCCTCGCATCTGCGTGGTGAAACTCTCGATGATCGAGCTAAGGTATTCCTCCTCATTCGGCAGCGGTTTTTCCTCGGCAATCTTTAGGCCTTCGTCCTTCCGCTGCATGTTGATCAATGCTGTGACCAGGCGCGCGATTGGGTCGCGAAGGATGGCGTCGAATGTTGGGCGAAGCCAGTGATCAACTCGGCGTTCCATCTGCAAAAGGAACATCGTGGTGTCGCTCACCAAGTTTAGGAACCACGAGCCAGTATTGGCGCGCGGCATTGGTCGGCTGACGTTCGAATTCACGGCTGACATGAATCCAAGAATTCGACTCTGCTATTTCGAACTATCCCGAAGGCGGAAACTGGAGCGCGAAGTGGATCAGCTTCTTTTTACCCCAGTAGACCAACCCGAGGTAAATGCCGGGACTAACCTCGCGAATCTCATCGCGTATCCAATGCGCGACGAGTGAAGTCTTGGAGTAATCGAGCACGATGCACTCCTTCTGATCGAACCAGCTCTTGTCCTT
>VBQB01000078.1 GCA_005887855.1 Verrucomicrobiota bacterium
GATCGCAAGGCTACTCCGAGTAGTCCGATGAAAGCCATTACCCATTGCGAGTACGGTGGCCCCGAGGTTCTCAAGGTTGAAGATATTGAAAAGCCGGTGCCTAATGACAATCAACTTCTCGTCAGAGTTCGCGCCGTTTCAGTAAACCCACTCGACCTTACCATCCGAGGCTCGCTCCTCCTCCGCCCATTGTTCGGCCTACGCAAACCAAAAGACACCCGCCTCGGTGTCGACTATGCCGGAACAGTTGAAGCGGTTGGTAAGAACGTAACTAACTTCAAGCCGGGGGACGAAGTATTCGGCGGAAAGACTGGGGCTTTCGCTGAGTACATCTGCGTATTGGCCGATCGCGCAGTCGTGCCGAAGCCGGCCAACATGACATTTGAACAAGCGGCTTCCGTCCCGGTGGCGGCGATCACCGCGTTGCAGGGTCTTCGCGACAAAGGACAAATTCAGGCCGGGCAAAAGGTCTTGATCAACGGCGCGTCGGGAGGTGTGGGCACGTTCGCTGTGCAAATCGCGAAATCGTTCGGAACCGAGGTGACCGGCGTATGCAGCACTCGCAATGTCGATCTTGTTCGTTCAATCGGTGCAGATCACGTGATCGACTACACCAAAGAAGATTTCAGTAAGACCGATCAACGTTACGACCTGATCTACGATCTCATTGGGAACCACTCCTTCTCCGAGCGGCGGCGCATCTTGAATCCGAATGGCATCTGCGTCATGGCCGGGATCGGAGGAGCAGGATGGCACGACGGGTTCGCGACGCGTTTGCTTGGCGAGCTCAATTCGTATCTGCGGTCACGATTCGTTAGCCAGAAGTTCATCGCCTACATTGCGCAATTCAACAAAAAGGACATGATGGTCCTGGCCGATCTCATGCAGTCCGGAAAGGTGACTCCGGTCATCGACCGGACCTACAAATTGAAGGAGACGACTGACGCTCTTCGATACCTGGAACAAGGACATGCTCGAGGCAAAGTCGTAGTCACTGTTGAATGAAACAAGAGGACCACAGGAAGAAAATGAAATGACAATTAGCACGATCGACAATTCACAACGCACGGCGGCAAAAATCGCAGGATTCAGTCTCCTCTTCTCGATGGTGATTGTGGTGTTCGCTAACTATGTGCTGCTCAACCCGCTTATCATCCCGCGCAATGCAACCGAAACTGCCCGGAACATCATGGCGCACGAAACCCAATTTCGTGTCGCCGTCACCTGCTTTCTCATTTACAGCGCCAGCGTTGTCGTTCTACTCGCGGCGCTCTACGTGATTCTGAAACCAATAAATCAAGGCCTTGCCCTGGTCGGCGCGTTATTTCGGCTGGTATTCGCAATGTTGTGGCTTCTTAGCACGCTCAACATGTTAGGCGCACTGCGGCTCCTCGGTAGCACGAGCTATTTACAAGTCTTCGGAGCAGACCGATTACAGGTCTTGGCCAGGCTAAGTGTCGCCGCAACTTTCGACGACTACTACGTCGGCCTGCCATTTTTTGGATTAGCCGCGACCGTTTGCGCCTGGTTGTGGCTTAAGTCGGGATATATCCCGAGAGCGTTGGCTGTGTTCGGTTTGATCTCTTCTGCGTGGTGCGTGATCTGCGCCTTCGTTTTCCTCATTTTCCCGCACTTCAACAAGATCGTTAACGACTACATATTCGATTCGCCGATGGCCATCTTCGAGCTGGTGGTAAGCTTTTGGCTCTTGTTTAAAGGCCTAAAACCGAGAGATCATAAGGAAGCGGACTGCATCGGCGGAAGGTCGGGCGCGGTTACCCATATTTCTCTAAACCTATGAAAATAAAACGTATTCTAAAGTGGGCAGTAGGGGTAATCCTACTCGCGTTAATCGTGTGGGGGTTTATCGCCTACTGGACATCGACCAATGACTGCGAGCGCTACGCCGCTACTCCTGGCAATCCTATGAAAGCTGTTGTGTACTGCGACTACGGTGTGCCCAATCTTAAACTTCAGGAAACCGAAAGACCTACTCCTGCAGATGATCAACTTCTGGTAAGAGTTCGCGCGGCTTCGGTTAACCCACTCGACTGGCACTTTATTGAAGGCACGCCGTACATCATGCGCGTAATGGGCGTGGGCATGCGCAAACCTAAGGATACACGGCTAGGCGTTGATTTTGCCGGCACGGTAGAAGCGATTGGCAAGAACGTGACGAAATTCAAGCCGGGCGACGAGGTATTCGGCGGTCGAACAGGGGCTTTTGCTGAGTATGTGTGTGTTCGCGAGGCTAGGGCAGTGGCGCTGAAACCGGCTAGCGTTACGTTTGAGCAAGCGGCTTCGGTGCCTATTGCGGGAATCACTGCATTACAGGGCGTTCGCGACAAAGGAAAGGTTCAACCGGGACAGAAGATCTTGATCAACGGCGCGTCGGGAGGGGTAGGGACGTTCGCGGTGCAGATCGCGAAATCAATGGGCGCAGATGTGACCGGTGTATGCAGCACGAGAAATTTGGACATGGTCCGATCACTCGGCGCAGATCATGTGATTGATTACACCAAAGAGGATTTCACCAAAGGTGACCAACGCTACGACGTGATTCTGGACAACGTTGCCAACCATTCGTTGTCGGAATGCAGGCGCGTCTTAAATCCTAATGGCAAATACGTCTTGATAGGAGGCGGAGGAGTAAACGAGAGCCGATGGCTCGGGCCGGGGCTTACTCATGCGTTCAAAGCGATGCTCTTGTCAAAATTCGTGAGTCAGAAGATGGGGATGATGCTGGCGGAACTGAACCACAATGACCTGACCCTCCTGGGCGAGCTCATGCAGTCAGGCAAGGTCACGCCAGTTATCGACCGGCGTTACAAGTTGAGCGAAGTCCCCGAGGCGATCCGATATTTGGAAGAAGGTCATGCTCGAGGCAAAGTCGTAATTACTTTGGAGTAACGAAATTGAATTATGATCGCGATGCGCGAGCCATCTAAATTCCTTTTTATGAGCGGCTTTTTCGAGGAATTGCAGCGCCGAAAAGTTTATCGAGTCGCGGCCGCCTACATCATTGCGGCAGGATTCATCATTCAGATGGGATCGGCAATTTTGCCGGCGTGGGAATTGCCGAATTGGACATTCCGGCTGGTGGTCGTGCTGTTACTGATCGGATTTCCCATCGCATTGATTCTGGCCTGGGCCTTCGACGTCACTTCAGAAGGAATTCGAGCGACAAAGGGAACCGCAGCCGAACCCCACCTTCGGCGCAACATGATCATCCTTGTTGCAATCGGCGTGATCGTTTCGGCAGCCGCAGGTTTTTTCCTCTTGCCACGGGCCTCCGGTCGCAACGTCGACAAGTCAATCGCAGTGCTACCCTTCGAAAATCTGAGTGGCGATCCAGATAATGCCTATTTCGCTGACGGCATCCAGGACGATATTCTGACAAACCTCTCGAAAATCGGCGATTTGAAGGTGATTTCGCGGACTTCGGTCATGTCGTATCGCGGCAGCGGGACGCGCAACGCCCGCGACATTGGCAAAGCGCTGGGCGTGGCCACGCTTGTGGAAGGCAGCGTTCGCCGCATCGGCAATCGGGTGCGCGTCAACGTGCAGCTGATCAATGCCAGCAACGACGAGCACATTTGGGCCGAGGATTATGACCGCGATTTGACCGACGTATTCGCCATTCAAACCGATCTTGCACAAAAAATTGTGTACACATTGCAGGCGAAGCTTTCGCCGAATGAAAAAGCGCGGCTCGATCGCCGGCCGACACAAGATCCAAATGCTTACCTCCTTTTCGTGCAGGCGCACGATTACGCCAATCGGACGGACATGTTTCGCGATACATCGTTAAAAGCCGAGCCGCTTTTCGAACAAGCGATCAAGCTCGATCCAAACTTCTCCCTTGCCTATGCCGGTCTCTCCATGGTGGAGAGCTGGATGTATCACAGCTTCGACCCGCTACCGGCCCGGCGTGACAAAGCGCGTCTGAATGCTGATAAGGCCTTGCGATTGCAACCGGATCTTCCGGAAGGACACCTTGCACTCGGTTTCTCTTATTATTATGGCGACCGCGATTACCAGCGCGCGCTCGCCGAGTTCGAAATCGCCAAGCGTGGTCTGCCGAATGAAGCCCAGGCTTACATGGCCATCGGCGCCATTCAACGACGTCAGGGCAAGTGGATAGAATCAACCGAGAATTTGGAAAAGGCGGCGGCACTGGATCCGAAGAACGTGTCCATCCTCTGCAACCTTGGCTATAGCTACATGGCTCAGCGCAATTTCGAAGCGGCGGACAAAATTTTTGATCGCGCAATTGTCGCAGAGCCACAGTCGTTACAGGCGACTGGAATGAAAGCAGCAGTGGCGGTCCAATGGACAGGCGACCTTAGCGCGGTCGAAAAACAATTTTCTTCAGTTCCGCCTGGAGCCGACCCAGAAGGACTGATCACTTGGATACGGGTTGGGATTTTGACGCTAGAGCGGAAGTTTCCCGAGGCCCTTCAACTGGCGCAACAATTTCGTGGCGAGACTTTGGCCTCCGCTACAACTGCACCTTGCCCGAAGGCTTTTCTGGAAGGGATGCTTTATCGATATCAGGGCGATAACGAGAAGGCGCGAATCGCATACGAGCACGCGCGCGCTGTCGCGGAGAAACTCGTGCGTGAAGCGCCTCAAAATTCCGCTCGACACGGACAGTTGGGTGTTGTGCTTGCTGCCTTGGGTCAAAAAGAAGAAGCGATCAACGAAGGCAAGCGCGCCGTCGAATTGTTGCCCGAATCGCAGGACGCCTTTGATGGACCACAAGGCACGGCGTCGCTCGCCCAGATTTATGCCTGGACCGGGGAATTCGACGAAGCATTTCGCCTGCTTGATCATCTGCTCGATATCCCGAACGGCCTCACCGTCCCAATGCTCAAGCTTGAACCGATGTGGGACCCACTGCGCAAGGACCCGCGCTTCCAAGCTTTGATCGACAAGCGCAGCCCAAAGACCTAGCTCCAAGGCTCAACCAAAGAAGCGCTTCGCGCCAAAGAAAATGCCGACACGGCCATCTCGTGCCGGCATTGAGAACTGGGCGGCTAAGCAGTAGCCGGCGGGGCTGCGGCGACGGCCGATGATGGCGGTGGTGCTGGCTTCTTTTTCGCCGCGGCTTCAGCGAGTTTTGCATCGACCTCAGTCGCCTCGGTTGAGCAAATGCTGTGGTAGTAGGTATTCGATTTGGAGAGTTCGCCCTTGCGGAGGAGTAAGGCGTCGAATCGCTCGCGCCGGCTGAGTTCGTAAACCTTGTCCATTTTGATCGCTTCAAACGGGCAGACCTCGACGCAAATCTGACAGCTCATGCAGACAGAAATATCGATGTCGAAGACGGCCGGATAAAACTGCGGCTTGCCCATGTAATCGGGCTTTTTGTCTTCGCTCTTAATTATATAGATGCACTGCGGCGGGCATTCTTTCTCGCAGATCTTACAAGCGACGCACCGCAGTCCGGCCGCCGGATCATCGGTGTCGTAAATAAGGAATGGAAAGTTGCGATAGTTCTCGGGTAGCGGGCTGCGCTCCTCGGGATACTGGACAGTGATCAAACGATCCTTTTCGAAATAGCTCCCGACGAAGTTCCGCGCCGTGACTGCCATCCCTTTTAATATTCCCAGGCCGATCATCGATCCACTTCTCCCATGACGATATCTACGCTGCCGAGGATTACCATCACATCCGCCACGGTGTGGCCGAGGCAAAGATCTTCCAAGACAGTCAGGTTGATAAAACTCGGCGGACGCACGCGATAACGGTACGGGTTCGTTCCGCCGTTGCTGATCAAATAGAAACCCAGTTCGCCCTTCGGCGCTTCAATGCGTCCGTACGCTTCGCCTACGGACGGGCGAAAGGCTCGGATCTTCACCTTCGGATTCATGATGGGACCAGCGGGAATTTCTTCGAAAGCTTGCTTCAAAATTCCGACGCTCTCGCGCATTTCCAGCGCGCGCATTTGACCCCGCACGCGCGGAGCATTGGGCCGGTGATGCCAGCGTTGATCGCCAAGTCGGCGGACAGCTTGCCGACCTCTTGCGTGCGGGCGATGACAATCTCATTCGAAAGGATGAGCGCCTCGAATTCATCCAAAAATCGTGGGAATGCGTCGACAATCTTCTCTGCGCGCTCCATCCAATCCGGTCCCGCATCGACTCGGCATCCGCCGAAACGCATGTAATCACACATCATCCGCGAACCGGAAAGCGACTCGAAAAGATCGAGAATCTTCTCTCGCTCGCGGAACGCATACATGAGCGGCGTGCCCCAGGCACCCATGTCGCTCAGCAAAAATCCCAGCAACGAAGCGTGATTTTGAAGTCGCGTCAGTTCAGCGAGAATCACGCGCAAATATTCAGCGCGCTCCGGGACTTCGATTCCTGCGAGCTTCTCAACACTGAGCGCGTAGGCCCAGTTGTTTGTCATTGAGCAAAAGTAATCGAGCCGGTCGGTGTAAGGCATCGAGCCGAGATAGCTCGTGTTCTCGCCGATTTTTTCGTGATTGCGATGCAGATATCCGAAGACCGGCTTGAGCTTGCGCACGATCTCGCCCTCGAGCGCGACGTTCATGCGAAAAACGCCGTGGGTCGACGGATGCTGTGGCCCCATGGATACTTCGAGCAGCTCGCCGTCGAGGCTTGATGTCATTCCGCGCGGCGGCTCGAGCGTTTGAATCGTTGCGCTCATTTCCGTTTTAACGATGTAACAATTTGACTTTGAAACGTTGCCGCAATGTCACGCTCATTTTTGGGCAGTGATATTTTCCGCGCCGTCCAACTGCGGCCGCGCGGTATAATGCTGTTTCGCTCTCTCCAGCACGTCGTCATGCGGCGTTGGTTCGTATTCATAATCGTCGGGCTCGCGATAATCTTTGCGCATCGGGTGATCGACAAATTCGTCCCACATCAGAATGCGTCGCAGATCCGGGTGGCCGTCGAACCGAATACCATAAAGATCAAAAATTTCCCGTTCTTGGAATTCAGCACTGCGCCAAGTAGGAGTGAGCGATGGTAAACGCGCACCATCTGCGCGATCTGCCGTGCGCGTCCGAATTATCACGGGACCGTGTTTGTGTGTCATCGAGTAAAGATGATAGACCGCTTCAAGATAGCCTGGAAAAAATTCCGCCTGGGTTTCGTCCACTTCCTTTTCCACGCCATCGATCACCTTCTTCACTTTCACCGTCTTCTTCACCGTGCGATCGAGCCAATCCACACCGGTCGCGTTCGAACAAAAATCGAGTCGCAGCGCCGGGTCGATGCGTAAGAAACGCGCCACCGCCGGCGCATGTTCGTTGTCGATCAAGAGCGACGATTGATGTGACGGACCAGGATTCGGGACGATGTCGATCTTAGCGCCGGGCACGGCCGCTTCGGCGCGCGCTTTGATTTGCTCTAGAGACTCCATCGTTATTGGCGCTCGAGCTTAAGCGGACGAAAAACATCGGGATTCGCGGGCGGCTCCAAATCGTGTTCGCCAAACGCCGGCACCGGAAACTCGCTTGGTTGCGCCGCATTGAGGTGCTCAGCTTTCTTATTGCCGGTAAGTTTCTGCTCATCGATTTTCCGTTGTAGTTCCATGAAAGCGTGCAGCAGCGCCTCAGGGCGAGGCGGACAACCGGGAATATAAACATCGACCGGGATGTAGCGGTCGATGCCTTTGAGCACGTTGTAACCCTGTTTGAACGGCCCTCCGGAAATTGCGCACGCGCCCATGGAAATGACATATTTCGGGTCGGGCATTTGGTTGTAGAGCCTGACGATCTGCGGCGCCATTTTCTTCGTCACCGTGCCGGCCACGATCATCAAATCGGCCTGGCGCGGTGACGGCCGGAAAATTTCCCCGCCGAACCGCGCGAGGTCGTAGCGCGACGCGGCGGTTGCGATCATCTCGATGGCGCAACAGGCCAATCCAAACTGCAGCGGCCAAATCGAGTTGCGTCGACCCCAGTTGTAAAGCTCCTCCATCGAGGTCACCCAGATCCCCTGTCTTTGCATGGTTTCACCTTGCCCAATTTAAGCACCCTTTGCTCCAAGCCCAAACGAGTCCTTCAATTAGCAGCAGCAGGAAAACCAAGATCGCGATGAACGCCCCAACCGGCAAACCGGTGAAGGCCACGGCAAATGGCACCAGAAAAATCGCTTCGACGTCGAAGATGAGAAAAATGATCGCGTACAAATAATACTGCGACCTGAACTGGATCTGTGCATCGCCAATTGACTCAACTCCGCACTCGTAAGTCGCATTCTTCTGCACGCCTGGCTTCGGTGGTTGGAAAAATCGTCGCCACAGCCAGGCGAGCGCCAGCGGTATCAAGGGAAAGACCAACGCCACCCCAACAAAAATCACGATGAAACTATAAGGATTTGGCGTCATAGGTACGGATCACACCATATCCTCTGCGAAGGTGCTCGGAAAGACATTGCTGAACTTGTTTCTTAACCCGCGCGCGATCCGGCCGCGCCCATGTGGACGTCGCCGTTCGCGAATGGTGGCCCGTCATGCAGGACAAATAACTCTCGATCCTCTCTCGATTTCTGGATTTGCTGGTAGAGCCGCGTTTCCTCCGACATTTTAAGCATCTCCGGTTCGCGCGCGGCGAGGTTCGCCTTCATCGGAAAATCCGTGTGCGGCAAATTAAGTGTGTCCTTGCAGTTCTGACTCATGGCAGGCCGGCGACGCTAACATTCGTCAACTGGCAAAGCAACGCAGCGACCACTACGTAAGATCGACAAACCCCAGGTGATTCTCGCCAGACATGTTGTCCGAATGTGTTCGTTAGGCGAAAGTCCTTCCATGCGCAGTCTGCTGTTCGTCTGTCTCTCCATATCCCTTTTATTGATTCTCGGCGCGTGCGGGAAACGCGGAAACACGATAGTACCGCGCGACGCCTGCAGCCTCGTCTCCAAAGAGGAAGTCGAATCGGTTCAGGAAGCGCCGGTGAACGAGACGAAAAGCAGCGAACGTTCGGACGGATTTTTCCGCGTTTCCCAATGTTTCTATACAGCAGCAGAATTCAGCAAATCAGTGAGCCTTGCGCTCATACAGAAAGATCCAAATCAGCGCGACAAGCGCAGTCCAAAAGAGTTCTGGAAAGAGAAGTTTGGCCCGTATAACGCAAGAGAGAAGGAGCGCGATGGAAAAGCGCAGACAAAGGCTCGCCAGGAAAAAGAGGAAGGAACTCCGCCAAAAAAGATCAGTGGCCTCGGAGACGATGCCTATTGGGCTAGCAATCGTTTCGGTGGCATCCTTTATGTTTTAAAGGGGGACGCTTTCATTTCGCTCAGCCTCGGCGGAACGGATGACGAGCGGATCAAGATGGACAAATCCAAGGTGCTCGCCCAAAAAGCCCTCCAACGCCTGTAACACCTTGCTATACGATCATAGCACAGCTAGACGGTCACTTCAGGATGCGATAAAGTTGCACGAGTGAACCGCCTGTACTTCGGCGACGAACGCAGCAGAGATTAAAGAGGAAAAGCAGATCGGGCTGCTGTAACAAAGCGCAGTCAAAACCCTCTAAAGCAAGAATGAAGAAAATTAAGCTCCCAACTGGGATCTTTGAATACGACCCGACGCAACCTCTGGGAAAACGTGGAGGGTTCGGACAGGTCTTTGCCGGCAGAACCCGCTGGCAACGAAGTAGCGATTAAGAAACTCCACGTCTCGGCTGACGATGCTGCTCACCGTGAGCTGCGCATTGCGGAGGAATTGAAAGGCCGCGCGTTGAAACACGTAATTCCTTTCATCGACAGCGGCGAAGACGCCGACACAGGCGACTATTTTTTAGTTATGCCTAAGGCAGACGAAAGTCTCCAAGCTGCTGTCGAAAGCGGCGGCATAATGAACGCAACCGCCGCGGCGGTTGTGCTGCTTGAAATCGTTAAAGGACTAAATGAGGTCGCCGATCTGGTTCATCGCGATTTAAAGCCAGACAATGTTCTACGGCACGAAAACGGATGGAAGGTAGCTGATCTCGGCATTGCGCGGTTTGTCGAAGAAGCTACGGCGAGCAATACACTGAAAGAATGCCTGAGCCCTTATTATGCCGCTCCGGAACAATGGCGTTTCGAACGAGCAACGCACGCGACAGACGTGTATGCATTAGGCTGCATCGGATTTTTTCTTCTGACGGGAAAACCGCCGTTCGTAGAGAAGCCGGAATTAGAGCATCAGAAGCAGCCTTTGCCGCACTTTTCCTGCGCGGATGGCCGTCTCCAAGCGCTAATTAATAACATGGTCCGAAAGTTACCGGAGACTCGGCCGGCTTTGTCTCGTATTGAAGGTTTATTAGCCGAAATAGTTGCTAAGCCCCAACTCTCGACTTCGGATCCGCTCTCCGCTTTAGCTACTGTTGGCGCGCAGGTGGCAGAAAAGGAGCAGCAAGTGCAAGCAAAGCAAGCAGCGGAACAGTCTGCGAGGGAAGCGAGATTAAACATCGCAAAAGCGGCTTTCGAGATTCTATCAGATAGTGCTGAGCGACTTTGGGGTAAAATCCACGCGCAGGTTCCAAACGCGCACCGAAATCCCGGAAGAGGTCAAAGCGTCTTTGAATGCCGTCTGGGCGACGCTTCGCTGGTAGTGAACTTATCTAGGGTAAACTACGTCGAGCCCGGGGCCTTCCCGAATTCGGGGTGGGATGTCGTGGCTTCGTCGCAGATACTCGTGAACCAGGAAAGACCGGAATACCAATGGTCCGCCTCGCTGTGGTATGTGAAAGTCAAGGGGGCTTCCGAGTATCGATGGCATGAAGTCTCTTACTGGAGCTGGGCGACCGATCGGGGGTTGCAGCCGTTCGCTTCCTCTGGAAAGGACGCGGACTATGCCGCATCCAACATGATGCACACTGTGAACATTGCTTTCGGGCCAATAGCGATCGACGACGAAAAGGAAGATGAATTTCATGAGCGATGGATATGGCTCTTTGCGAAAGCGGCGGCCGGGCAGTTGAGACAGCCGTCGACGATGCCAATTCACGCTTGGCCCCCGCAGCTTTAGTCCGTGTTTCCCTCGTGAAAAGCCGCCTTGGCGCCGCCAGATTGACGCTCGGCACGACGGAATAAATGCTCGGCTCGGCTAGATCGAGCCTCGGGTCGGCTAAATCGCCACTCGGCGCGGCCCGGCGAACGCTGATTTTCGGCCTGGGAGATGTGCGCCCTGGCAAGAACTAGCAGGCGTTTTGTCTTTTTTTCGGGGTAGCGGCCGATTTGAGGCGACCACATTTGGCCATTTCCGCGATTCTTAAGGCGAACAATTTATCGAGGCCTTTTCCTATGAAAAAAATCTCCTCTTCAATGACCGCGCGCGCCACCATCGGCGCGCTTTTTTTTGTAATCGGCGTTTTCCTGGCTGTGTTCGTGCTCTTCACAACCGGCTTACGCTCAGCGACGCCTAGCTCCGGAACACTCAACCCCACCGGCCCGGCCGTGAATTGGGTGGGCACCGCGACCGGCGGTTCTTCGCTGGACGAAAGCACCTGTGTCGAGGGCGTAAACTGCGATACCTTCACACTGACTTTGTCCGGTACACCGACTAACTGGACTGGTCTCAAAGCCCGCATTGTAATCAGTTGCGCCGACCCCTCCGGCGTGAGCGACTACGATGTCTATGTTCATAAAGGCGATAACACTGGGCTAGTGGTCGGAACCTCCGCGCACGGCGGAACGCCTCCGGAAGTTGTTGATCTTGATCCTAGCGACCCAACTATCGCTACTGGCCAGTTTTCTGTCCATGTTGTTTATTTCAGTGCCACTGCGGCTTTTCAGTATTCCGGCACCGCCAGCGCGGTATCTACATCAGCCGCGTCTGTCCCAGAACTTCGAGGCGCCGGGGACTTTGGTGCAAGTTGCCTCGAGCAGCCAGGGGCCTGGTGCGCACACCGTAGAATACATGGGACATGACGCGGGCGAACCGTCGGTCGGAGTCAATTGGAGATCGCCAAACTCAGCGACCGGCGTGACTAACTTCCAGTCGGACCTCCAAACGCTCTTCATCACGTTCAACGATAGTTGCCCCGCAAACGGCCAGAGTGCGACTTGGTATAACAGTTCGGCCCCGACATCGCAGTTCGTTGATTCCGATCCCATCGGCTTCACCGATCGCCAGACTGGCCGCGTGTTTGCAGGAGAACTCACACTTACCTCACCGACTTGCAAGATTTCATTCACGGACACTGACGGTCTCGACGCGTTGGGGCACCCAACGCTTGCTGGTTGGTCACCAAGCTCTGGGCCGCTCGGATCTGGCATTGACCATGAGACGATCGGCGGCGGGCCATATCATGCGCCTGCTCCGCCTCCAGGCCCATACCCGAACGCCGTTTATTATTGCTCGCAAGATTTGGTCACTGCGTTTTGTTTGCGCAGCGATAACGGAGGCGCCACCTTCGGTCCTCCCGTCCCAACCTATACGACACAATGTGGCGGTCTGCACGGCCACGTAAAGGTCGCCCCGGACGGGACGGTTTACCTTCCGAACAACAGCTGCGGTGGAACCGGGGCCGTCGTCGTTTCGGAAGACAATGGCTTAATGTGGAGCATACGTCCGGTTCAAAACGCAAGCAGCCAAACCCGCGCTAACGCCAATCTCCAAGATCCAGCCGTAGCAACCGATAATAACGGTCGAGTCTATTTTGCAATGTCCAGTAGTACAGTGGCTG
>VBQB01000287.1 GCA_005887855.1 Verrucomicrobiota bacterium
ATTGACCCGGTCCGTGGTAAGTCGCCTGACCGCCCCGATTAGTCGGAAAAAGTGGATGTGGTAGACGCGCCGCGCCCAGCAAGCTCGACTTATCCGGGGTGCGGCCAATTGTGTAGACTGGTTCATGCTCAAGGAGAAGCAATTCGTCACCTAACGAACGATCTTGGCGCTTCTGAGTCACGACTTCTTCCTGTAACGCGAGCGCATCGGCGAATGCCATCCGGCCCAACCAGCGCACCCGAAGACCAGCAGTCATATTCGCACACCGCTCGAAACTCCGAGGCGCGCTGCTTCTTGTGAGCGCAGATGGGTCAACCCGATCGCGAGCGCGTCCGCCGCGTCGGCGGCTGGGGTTTCCGGCAGGCCAAGAAGAGCCCGCACCATAAAGGCGACCTGATTTTTTCCGGCCGCACCCGTGAGGACAATCGCGGTCTTATAGCTTTGCACGTAAATGACTGATTCGAGCGCGCAACAATCAGGGTCATGTTCATGAATCAATTCGGCCAGACGATCGCGAATCGCCACCAGGCAGGATGAAGAGCGAAGCGACCTCGCGTTATGAATGATGCCGAAATAGAGTGCGCGCGGTTTGCCATTGTTTGCGTCGACGATCGCGACACCAGTGCTGCGCAATGAAGCATCGATGGCAAGCACTCGCATCAATCTAACTTAAGATCGACAATTGCTCCTTCAAAATGGAATCGACAATCCGCCGATACGGGTTCGCAGCTCGTGTGCTTTGAAACAGATACACGACGGCCGTCAACCAATTCAGAAGAATCAAACTTGGTTTCACATATGAAACCAATTGTAGGCGCTGGCAAACGCGACGCTGTTCGCGAAAAATTCGGAGACCGTGATCGCGACCGCAATCGCCCCTACGGCTGCAAGCACGAGCGGAGGCACCGCGCGGAGCGTTCGGCCCAATCCATAAACATACAGCATCGCGAAGGGAATCATCACACCAGCCATCAAGCGACCTTGAAAAAAGTAAGGCCGCTCGCGAGACGGATTGATGCAAGCGCCGAAATCAAATTGAAGCGAAAGAAAACCGAGAAAAGCGATCGCGGCAATGAAGGCGACCACAGCGACCCCAAGGGCGCAACGCTGCGCTTCGTCGAGATTGTTACTTCGGTCTTGCAATAGCGAAACTACCGCAACAAGAAAAAAGCCAACCGAGGAAATCAGGTAAAACAGATCCATTCCTTTCGAACCGATCGTGTGAGCGTGCCACATAAATTCTCCGCGCCAGAAACTGGCGATCAATTCTGAAAGGAACGTCCAGAACCCACGGAAAGTGAAAATTGCATGCGACCACCAGTCCGAAAACGGTTTCGCAGTCCAGCCGAGTAGTTGTGCTTTCGAGGCGGCCCCCGTGAAATCTCCGAAATTGGATTTTATCCAGATCATCCACGCTGCGATGGGTATAGCAGCGCAACAGACGAGAGCGGTCAGCGCAGGTATTTCGCCCCGCAATTTCCGGGATCCAGCTCGCGAGAAGCACCAATAGGCAATAGCCATTATGGCAACGAAAATGAGCGGTAAATTGCTCAGCTTCGTAAGATAAGCGGCGGCGATCGACAAACCTGTCACGATTCCGAGGCCGATCCGCGGTCGGTCTTCGCGAAACCAACGAGCGAGACAGATGAACGTGATCCCGAAACAAATCGGCGACAGCACATCGTTGTCGATCCCGTAAAATGCATCCTGCGGGATGAACGCGACCAGCAGTGGGACGCCGAGTCGCATTGCAACTTGATCTGGGAAAACGAGTCGCGCCGCGACGTACGCGAGCCACAGGAGTGCGGCTATCAAAGCGATGTTAAGAAATCGAACCCAGTAAAGCGCAGTGCCGCCGTTTGCTCCAATCCATTGCCCGATATGAAACCACGCGCCTGCCAACGCATAATAGAGGGGCGGCTGTGAGCATTCCTGGTTAGGCGTGGTGCTCCAGATCTCTTCGATTTTAGCGAGCGTCGGCGCGACTTCTTCCGCAGGATGGGTCCAAAACGGCCCATAGTACCCGCCTTCAAAACTCTCAGGCGCAGCGAGAAATTCCGGTGACGCATAGTGCGAAAGGTAGGGAAGCGTTGCCGGCGAGATCAGTTCCACGCCGAGAGGGACATGGCCGTACGCATATTTCATTACGAGGTCAAAATGGCGTCGCTCGTCCACGTTGTTGAAAAAAGGGAAAGCCGCGGAAAAGACGAGCACGCGTAACGCGGCGATTGCGCAAAAAGCGATCACCCACCAAAGCTCACGGCGAGGAACTTTGGGTCTCTCCACGAGAGTTGCCCCCTAGCGCGCTTCCCGGGTCCGCACGAACAACGGCGCGATAGCGTGGAAGTAACGTCCGACGTAGATGAGATAGCCAACGAATGATGCGAGCTGAATACTGATCAACCAGATGTGACCAGGGCGAGCAATGAACAAATCAGGACAGCTCCAGATGGCAAACGCGCAGCCGAGATTGAGAAGGAAAAGTAAAGGAACAAGCACCCAGATGTTGAGCAGTTGATCGGCCTTGGCACGGGTGTAAAGAGCTCGTTCGGCATCGTTGCTCGATTCGATGATGCGCGCGCGGATCATCCGCATGTCGTAGATGAAAAGCAGCCAGACGACTCCTGCATAAGCGGCGCTGAGTTGAAACCACGCCAGAGGACTATCGAGCCGGCTGAAGAGAATCGCCTCGCCAAGTGCGCAAGCGATGTAAAAAAAATTATGCCCAAACTCGAGAGGCCATCTGATCAAAGTAAGGGTGTGAATGATTGACCGTGACCAAAAGATGAAGATCACGCATAGACCTGCGGCCAGATAGAGAAGTGTGCTCCAATGCCGCTCCGACATTACCACGCGGGCATTATCCGTTAAGAAAAAAAGTGCAACACCTTGGATGATACTGGCGAGAGTGAGCTCAATGTTTATAACCGTCGAATCGAGTTCGCGGCGGCTCTCGCTTGTCGGATTCACGGATGCGACTCCTAATCGTTCGGCAACTGGAATGTCAAGCTACAGCGGGGATTTCATGTGCAACCGGCGCCGGCGCTTGCTTTCCCGAAGCTCTTTTGCTACGCAGAAAACTCGGTAAGAATCTCGTTCACTCCAGCACGTCATAATCATATGAACAAATACATCGCAGAATTCATTGGAACCTTCTTCCTCGTTCTCACGATCGGCTGCACCGGGATCGGCGCCGGCTCGGGGGTGATTGCGCCGCTTGCAATTGGCGCGGCCCTCATGGTGATGGTCTTCGCTGGAGGCCACATCTCGGGCGCGCATTACAACCCGGCGGTAACGCTTGGCGTTTTGATTCGAGGCAGGCTCAATCTAGTTGACGTGTTGCCTTACATCGTGGCGCAACTCGCAGCGGCAGCGACCGCGGCGGTGGCGGTGAAGTTTCTCCGTGCCGGGGTCGATGTAACCCCGATCGCTCCAAAGATCGGTCCAGCTCTGCTCGCCGAGTTTTTGTTCACCTTCGCGCTCGTCTATGTGGTGCTCAACGCCGCCACTGCCGAAGGGACGTCGGGAAATTCATTCTACGGCCTGGCGATTGGGATGACGGTAATGACTGGCGCGTTCGCCGTCGGCGACATTTCTGGCGGCGCGTTCAATCCCGCCGTCGCGCTGGGGATCTCCATCCTAGGCATCTCGACGTGGGGCCATCTTTGGATTTATCTGCTAGCGAACTTCGCAGCTGCTGTGGTGGCTGCTGTCGTCTTCAACCTGATCAATCCGCCCACCCAAACCACACCTATCGCAACGGATGAACCGCCTTACGAAACGCCGCAGTAACACCGCTGCCGTCTCCAGCCATTGAAACCAACCAGAAAATATCGTCGCGCCAAGCTTGATATTCTTGGCTCAAAAAAAAACTAATCTCGGCCTCTGCCTTCCAGTATTCCATTTCTTCGAATCAGAAAGCATCAACAAACAGAAAAATAACCTATGGATATAACTAGCTTAATCATCGAAGCAGTCAGCGGGGCGGTCGGCGGCAATGTCGCCGGAGCCGCAATGAAAGAAAACAGCCTTGGTACCGTCGGGAATTCCATTGCCGGAATCCTCGGTGGCGGATTGGGCGGGACAATCCTCCATGCAGTTATGGGATCCGCCGCGGCGGGAGGCGGTGGGATGGATCTTCAAAGTATTCTTGCCAACGTCGGTGGCGGCGGGGTCGGCGGCGCGATTCTCATGGCCATCGTCGGCATCATCAAGAACAAGATGGCCCAGAAGTAGCGAGGGCTGGCGGATCGAGTCGCCGACTCGAGAGAACCCTTTGGTGAGTTGCTAGCGCAAGACAGGGCTGGCTTCAGCGCGCCAAGACTACGTCTTTTTTTGTCCAGGTGTGGACTTGCCGGCAATGGGGACAGGTGAATTTAGGTGTTTTGACCTTAGCTGCGGCCCAGAGCGCTTCTTCGATTGTTTGACCGGTCGGCGTTAGCTTTGCCGTGGAGGGGCATCTGACGAGCAGCCGTTTAATGACTGGTCCCGTTTTTACTTTCGGCCTGGCCGTTGTCATAAAAAATTTCATAAGACTTACGCGAGCCGATATACGATACGCGCCTTGTCGATATCGTAAGGGGACATTTCGAGTTTCACACGGTCACCAGTGGTGAGGCGGATAAAACGTTTGCGCATTTTTCCGGAAATATGTGCAAGCACGAGGTGTTCGTTCGCCAGCGCGACGCGAAACATTGTGCCGGGAAGAACGGACATGATTGTCCCTTCAATCTCGATCGCTTTTTCTACACTCATAATGTTTTGATGGGGCAAGCCGGCCCCGAAAACTTTCGGGGCCGGCTGCATGATCCAATTCTTTACCGACGATAACCACCGGCGTACGGCCGGTTGCCGCCCGATGGACGGGGACGCTCTTCACGCGCACGCGCCTCATTCACCGTCAGAGTGCGTCCGCCGACTTCTTTGCCGTTGAGCGCCGCCATGGCGGCATTAGCTTCAGCCGTCTCGTTCATCGTGACGAATGCAAAGCCGCGGGACTTGCCCGTCATGCGATCCATCATCAGCGCGACTTCGGCGACTTTGCCGTGTTGTTCGAAAAGATCCTGAAGATCATTTTCGGTAGTCTCAAAAGAGAGATTTCCTACGTATAGTTTCATTATGATTTGATTTTGGAAAATAACTGCCAGCCACAAAGCCGTTCCCGGGAATCGGGTTTCAAATCACCACTGAGAAAACCTCAACTGACGATCTACCACGCAACGAACAAAACAGAACTTAATCCAATAACGGGCTATTTTCGTCTGCTTTTCGGGGAATACAAGTGATCATTTGACGGCCTAACGCGTGCCTGGAGTCGCCTTTGGCCGGAAGAGCGAGCGAAAAAATTCCACGACTCCCCCGCCTTGATCTGTTTTTTTCATGGTCTGGGGTCGAGTCCGGCGTTTTTTACGACGTTGCTCTGTCGGTGTTGGCGCGGTAACCGCAGGCACTGTTGGCGTGGCAGTGAGCTCTGGCATAGCGGTTGGTGGCATAGCAGTGAGCTCTGGCGTAGGGGTCGGCAATTCCATGGGCGTGGGTGTAGCGACAGCTGGCGTCCCTATAATCGCAGGCCAATTCTCGCGAGTTGGCTTTTTTGCGAGACATTGGGCAACTCCAGAGATAATTGCGACAGCTACCGAAACCATTCCAACTCCAATTGCCCAGCGTGCGAGGCGCTGAGTTTGCCTATGCTTGGCGTCGCCATGTCTTAGATCGATCTCACTTCGTATGAGCGTCAGTCGTTCCGAAGCGGTTATGATTTCATTGGAGGAAGCGTCGAGTCAGACTGGATTTCTAAGAAATAGTCCTGACAAGCCCTGAGTTCGCTTTCCGCAAAGGCGCGAAGCTTACTGGGCTTAGTGCGCTCGACCACTTTCCAAAAATTAGATCGATCTGCCATAACCCTGGTTTCAGCGTTGGGCGTACAAGCGACGTGGGCCTTAAGTTTCGCCAAGAGATTCTCTACTTCTGCCCGATCATTGCAACCGCGCATCCACCAATTACAAAACGCCTATCGCAACGACTGACATCATACCTTGGCCGTAAGAGGGCCTCGCTCAAAACGCAAAGGAACCCGGACGAGCCAGTTCTGCAGCGGTACTCGATTTAATTCGAGGCCACCTAACGCAACCAAAGATTTTTTCAAAAATAATTACGGCCAGCGAGCGTCTTCGCACGTTTTGTTTTGTAAATGCCAGACGAATTCCGCAATTCGCGAATTATTCGCAATAGGCTCTCATCTCAACAGTTGTTTCGGATCCTGGATTTGCGAGGC